>DAITPG010000165.1:0-5652 GCA_036833715.1 Eubacteriaceae bacterium
TACCCAAGTTAATCCGACGCGTATGGAATTGACGCGTTTGAAACGAAAGCTTATCACTGCGACAAGAGGTCATAAGTTATTAAAGGACAAACGCGATGAATTGATGCGTCAGTTTCTCGAACTCGTTCGGGAAAATAAAGTTTTACGTGAAAAGGTGGAAAAAGGAATCGAATCCGCAAATAAAAACTTTGTGCTTGCCAAGGCAGGCATGTCGGATGAAATCCTTGATGTCGCGCTCATGGCTCCCAAACAGGAAGTTTTTTTGGAAACCAGCAACAGAAATGTTATGAGCGTGGAGATCCCCGTATTCAACTATAAAACACGCACATCGGACGCAAATGATATCTACTGCTACGGGTTTGCTTTTACCTCCAGCGATCTGGACGGAGCTGTGAAATCCCTGGCTGATATCTTTCCCGAAATGCTGCGGCTTGCCGAATGCGAAAAGTCTTGCCAGCTGATGGCGGCTGAAATCGAAAAGACCCGCCGAAGAGTCAATGCCTTGGAGCATGTTATGATCCCGCAGATGCGTGAAAGCATTAAATACATCACCATGAAGCTGGATGAAAATGAACGCAGCACCCAGATCCGCCTGATGAAGGTCAAGGATATGATGCTCGAACAGGCTCATCATTACAGCGAAAAGAACTAAAAAATGACACCTCCGAATCGATTCGGAGGTGTTTTTCTGTTATAAGTGCCGCTTGCTTATAAAATGGCGGCAGCTTCGATCAGCTTTCGCGCAAGCACCATGCCCAGGCTGATGACGCTTTCGATATGAAGCAGATATTCAATCGACGGGTCATATAAGATCGTCGCGTTGGGGGGTATATCATCCTCGCCTTCCCATACGGCTGCGCAAAGCGAAATTGACGGAAAGATTTTAAATACTGCGCCGGCATCACCGAAAGCGCAGCCGATACCGTTCAACATTTTTGCACATTTTAAAAATTGGGGAGGATCGCTTCCGAAGGCGTCGATCAAACCAAGGATGGATGTTTTATGAAAAGCCGGATAAAACAAAGCTCCGCCGTTGGGGATTTCCTTTAAGCTTACCCATTTGCCGGCGTTTATGATGGTGTTGTCATTGTTAAAAAAACTTAAATAATGCAGAATCAAGATACGGTCATCCATGGAGGGAACGCTTTCATCCGTTTGTTTGGTTATTGTTCTCTCATTTATATCAACAATGTAATTTTCTCCAAAATAAGGCACAATATATTGGCCGTTTCGATAGGTGACCTTTACTTTTTCGGTTACGGCTTTTGCGTCTTTCATAAGCAAGTCGTCCCAGCCTTTATTCAATGCGATCGTATAATTGCTTTCCATGATAACTCCTAAATATTTATAAATCTATTATAACACAGACACTTTTTTTCTCATATCCTTTTAAATAACAGAGGGCATGTGTTAGACTAGGATCAATCCACACAGAGGTGAAAAATGAATATTTATCATGATATCGAACCCGAACGTATCAGCCCCAAGGATTTTATGGCCGTTGTAGAGATTCCCAAGGGAAGCAAAGTCAAATACGAGATCGATAAAACAACGGGCATATTAAAAATGGACAGGATCTTATATACCTCCACCCATTATCCCGCCAATTACGGTTTTATACCCCGTACCTATGCCGATGACAACGATCCGATGGATGTTTTGATCCTATGCTCCGAGATGATCTATCCGATGACGTTGGTGCATTGCTATCCCATCGGCGTTATCCGTATGATGGACAGCGGGCATTGGGACGAAAAAATCATCTGTATTCCTTTTGATGATCCTTCTTATAATTTATATACGGAGATCACACAGCTGCCCAAACATGTATTTGACGAGATGCGTCATTTTTTTCGTGTTTATAAAGAACTTGAAAACAAGGAGACCGTTGTCAATGAAGTAAGCGGTCTTGAGGATGCGATCGAAATCATTGAGAAATCCATCGAAATGTACAAGAAAAAATTTGAAATCAATTAATTCTGATCAGGGGCTTAGTGATGCGCATTGATTATTATACCGTAAATGCTTTTGCCAAAACAAAAACGGGCGGAAACCCCGCCGGCGTCGTGCTTGAAGCGGATGAACTTAGCGAAACGGAAATGAAGAGCATTGCGGCGCATATCGGCTTCAGCGAAACGGCTTTTGTGATGCGTTCGGGTCAAGCGGATTTTAAACTGCGTTTTTTTACGCCGAATGAAGAAGTGGATTTGTGCGGACATGCGACGGTCGGCGCGTTTTATGCCATGTTTTCGCTTGGCATTATAAAACCGGGAGCTTATTCGCAGCAAACGCAAGCAGGCCTATTGCATGTCAATATTTCCGAAGAAGGCATTGTGATGATGCAGCAGGCGCTTCCCGTATTATCGGACATGCCGGATAGGGAAGAGATCGCCGATTCTTTACATATTCCGCTGTCTTTGTTATCTGAAGATCTCCCCGTGCAGGTCGTTTCGACCGGATTGCGGGATATCATTGTTCCCGTACGAGATCTACGCGCGCTTTTCGGCTTGTCGCCCAATCCTAAGAAGGTCGAGGAAATCAGCAGACGATACCAAACCGTCGGATATCACGCATTTACATTTGAAACGCTGCACGGCGCCGATATTCATTGCCGTAATTTCGCTCCCCTGTACGGCATCCCCGAAGAAGCGGCTACAGGAACCTCCAACGGCGCGCTGGCCTGCTATTTATCGCGCTATGGCAGACTGCCTGTCGGAATCAAACAATTAAGAATCGAACAGGGCTATTGCATGGATCGCCCATCCGAGATCATCGCGGTTGTTGAGTCGAACCTTGATATCATAACGGATATTCAGGTGGGCGGCAAAGCAACAACGCCGCAAAAATATTCAATGTAAAATTTACCCAATGGATCACGGCATCCATCGATTGCAAGCTTTTCCGAATTTTCGGATGAGCTTTTTTTAATGCGTTTAAATGTTCTTATTTGCAATATTTCAAATTACTTTTGCCGAAAACTAACCCTAAAGTGGGAAATGACGATATAATAGTTGCATAAAGTGGGATAAAGTAGTATAATGTGGGAAAACGTGGCAAATTTGAAGGGTAAACAATGCTTGGCGGCGAATATCGGCATACCATTGATGATAAAGGCAGAGTCAGTGTGCCCGCTAAATTCAGGAATGATCTGGGCAATGTTTTTGTCATATCCAAAGGGATCGGAGAGAAATGCCTATTTGTCTTTACGCTTTTGGAATGGCGCCGCTTGGAAGGCAAAATCCGAAATCTGCCGCTAACGGATAAAAAAGCGCGACGATTTTCGCGTTATCTGATCGGCGGGTCCAGCGAATGCGAGCTGGACAAACAGGGAAGGGTCATGCTGCCGCAATACCTGCGCGAATACGCCGACTTAAAAAAGGATGTCGTGCTGGTGGGTCTTACGACCCGCGTGGAAATCTGGGACAGCGAGCTTTGGCGGGAATATAACGATCCCGATAACGACGAATTCGGCGACATCGAAGATGATATGGAAAGTTTGGGTATTTAAGGCTCCATCGGAGAAACTAATCAAAAAGGCGGCGCCGAAAAATGAGTGAAATCAAACACATTCCTGTTTTATATAACGAATGCATCGAAGGTTTGAATATCAAGCCGGAAGGCATCTACCTTGATATGACCCTGGGCGGTTTCGGACACGGGGCAGGCATCTGCAAGCAGCTCGGTCCAAACGGCACCTATATCGGACTGGATATGGACACCGCAGCAATCAGCCGCGGCGAAACCCTTTCCGAGGAATTTCAAAACAAAAAAATCATCAGACATTCCAATTACAAGGATTTTGAAACAGTCCTTAACGATAACGGTATCCATTCCCTCGATGGCTGCCTGATGGATTTGGGTATATCGTCATTTCAGGTGGAGGAGGCAGCACGCGGATTTTCCTTTTTAAAAGACGGACCGTTGGATATGCGTATGGATACCACCAAAGGCCAGACGGCCGCCGATATAGTCAACGGCTATTCCGAAGAAGCGATCAAAGAAATTTTATATAAATACGGTGAAGAAAAATTCGCGCCGCGCATCGCGCGAGCGATTGCAGAAAAAAGAAAAACCAAGCCTTTTGAAACGACGCTGCAGCTTGCGGAAGCCGTAAAGGAAGGCGTACCGAAAAAGTTTTGGTTTGAGGGAAAACATCCCGCCACCCGAACCTTTCAGGCCGTCCGCATCGAAGTCAATGAAGAACTTATCCGTCTTTTTGAAACAATAGTCTCGGTCATTGAGCGTTTGAACAAAGGCGGCAGACTATGTGTGATCTCCTTTCATTCGCTGGAAGACCGAATCGTTAAAACGGCAATGGCTCACAAAAGCAAAGGCTGCGACTGTCCCAAGGAGCTTCCGGTCTGCGTATGCGGAAAAGTACCGGAAATCAAGCTGATCAACCGGTCTCCCATAACGCCGTCGGAGCGCGAACTTACGGATAACCCGCGCAGCAGAAGCGCCAAACTGAGAATTGCAGAAAAATTGTAAAACACCCGATTAAGCATAATCAAAATAAAAGTTTAATATAATTGTAGAGGACCGCCATGAGCGCATCGAAAAGAAAACAGAATACAAAAACCATACGCAAAGTCAAAAAAGCCAACGTAAGAGCAAGTGCCATGCTCCTGCTTGTTGTGACTGTTTTTTGTATGTTTTCCATTGTCCTCGTTTCTCAGCGCAATGCCATCAATGACCTCGATTCACAGATCAGAGATCTAGAAGGCGCCTATAAAAAAGCCGTTATGGTCAACGATGACCTGCAAGGGCAGCTTCTGCAGGCCAAAAATTTAAATGATGTCGAAAAATACGCGGTCAAAACGCTTGGTATGGTCAAACCAGACAGTTCCTACATCACCTATGTTTCCTATAACGACAACGGAATAAAGGCGGATGCCGAAGATCTTCAAAGCAAAGGGAATTTTTTATCATGGGTGAGTGCATTATTTGATTGACAGGCAGGATTTTCATGAATACAAAAATGAAAAAACTTTCGTTCACCCGCATTGTATTAGCTATATTTATCATTGCAGCCTTGTTTATTGTCCTAATAACAAGGCTTGTTATTGTACAGGTCTTTCAATCATCGGAGCTATCTCAAAAACAGGAAGCCTACATGACCAAAAAAGTCACCGTCACGGCGTCCCGCGGCGATATTTATGACAGGTATATGAATATTCTTGCAAAGGACGCATCCTGCAGCAAGATCAGCGTGTTCCCTAACAGCGTAAAAGAACCCGAGAAAACCGCTACCTATTTAAGCGCCAAACTCGGAATGGACTATGATAGCGTCTATAAAAAAGTAACCAATGTAAAAATGGATTTTATCGATATCAAACGCGGAGTCGACAATCAAACAGCCCTTGAAATAAAGGATGCCGATATGGACGGCATCGTAGTCTCGGAAGATAAAAAAAGATATTATACCGACAGCAATTTTGCGCAATATGTGCTGGGTTTCACCGGCACCGACCACGTGGGGCTGTACGGTGTCGAAGCCGTCTATAACGATGTGCTTAAGGGAGAGGACGGAATCGAAACGCTGCTTGCCGATTCGCGCGGCCGCGAACTGGAATCGTCGCTGAACATCAAAAAAGAGCCCGTAGCGGGCAGCAATGTGATCTTAACGCTTGACAGCGTGATACAATATTATGC
>DAITPG010000166.1:0-5648 GCA_036833715.1 Eubacteriaceae bacterium
TCGGAGCTGATCGCGGTCGAGGCGCTGCTCGCGCTCGGGCGTGTTCAGGAAGCCCAGACGCAGCTCGACAGTGTGTCGCCGCGCATCCACCCGGCCGGCATGAGCGGCACGTGGGGAGAGTTCCTGCGGCTGCGTGGACGGCTGCACGCAGCGGCGGGCACCGCGACGCAGGCGTTTCACGATTTCGGCCAGAGCGTCAGCGTCTTCGATCTGCTTTGCCTCGAGCTCTTTTCTTAATGCTTCCATAAAATTATATTTGTTCATTTTTATCCTCCGTTGATAATAGAGTTTCGATGGAGCGGACAAACGCAAACCATTCTTCGCGTTCCTTAGTAAGAAGTTCTCGCCCTGTTTTGGTGATAGAATAATATTTTCTAGGCGGGCCGCCGCTTTCTTCAGACAGATAAGTAGTAACGTACCCGTCGGTTTTGAGTTTGCGTAAAAGCGGATAAACCGTGCCGTCCGCGATTTCGATATGCCTCGAAAGATATTCCGAGATATCATAGCCGTAGCGGTCCTTTTGGGCCAGCAGCGAAAGCACGCATAAGTCGAGCACTCCCTTTTTGTATTGATTGTTGATGATTCCCACTCTCCAATCTAACTGGTTATTTTATACTACTGATTATAGTATAATAGTATGTAATTGTCAATAGTTTTATGCATCTCTTGTTTCAAGTATTGCAAAAAAAATCATTGGAATTCAAAATAAATATTTTCCAAGCAATATTTCGCTTGACGAAAGCAAATTCTGCTATACAATAAAAATGCGAAGATAAAAACATGGTTCGGTCGGTAGTCCGAACGCGGCTTAAAACCGTCAGTAACCTGCCTCCTTGGTTGTCCGTTCTTTGCTGAGTTTTTAAATAAGGAGGAACTATGGAAACGGTCATTTCTTCACTGACGGTCTTTTTTGAAGACCCTTTTTGGGTGGGTGTGTATGAACGGCAATATGACGGATATTATGAAGTTTGCAAATTCACCTTCGGCGCCGAGCCGAAAGAAGGTGAAATCTATGCTTATCTGCTAGAGAATTACGGCAGATTAGTTTTTTCTCAAAGCAAGGCGCAGCCGTGCAAAACCGCAAAAGCCGCCAATCCCAAGCGAATGAGACGGGCAGCCGCAAGGCAGACCATCGAAAAAGGAGTAGGTACAAAGGCGCAGCAGGCGTTAAAATTGCAATACGAACAAGGCAAGCTTCTGCGAAAAGGCCGAAACAAGGATGAACGCGAGGCCGAGAAAGAAAACCGTTTTAAGCTTAACCGGCTCAAACGCAAACAAAAACACAAAGGGTATTAGCCTTTGTGCGGCAGAGTAGACGGTGAAGGGGATTTATGAATCAAAAGGAATTTAAACGAGCGATGATGTGCGGTCTGGGACGCTGCATTACCGAGCTTCAAACTTGTCCCGACAAAGAAAAATATCGCAACATCGTTTTATGGGCTTGCACGCATAATATCAGCTTTGACAAGCAGTTGGAAGGCACGCGTGCGTATTATGTATCTGAAATGATTGATTGCTTTAGCGAAGAAGAAACCTTTTTAGATACTGCGATTGAAAGGTTTATGAATCTGCCGTATGGAAAGGTAAGCGATTTTTGGCATCTTTGCACTTTACTTTCTATATTTGAACAGAAAGGGAATCAAAAAGCATCGGAAGCGTTTGCAAAAAAATATCAAATTCTTTATCGAAAATTACTGAAAGCGAGAAAACGTCCACAATACGCATACTTCCCGTTGATGGAACAATTTGAGCGGCTCTGCGTTGAACTGGCATCCGATCATTTATCCGATTATCTTCGCATAGCGGAAGATATCGGAAATTTGTTTTTACATAATCCTCTCATTGAGGATCGCGACTTTGACTGGCTTTATACGCATGCGGAACAAACCTTCGGCAAGAAAAAAACAGAAGAGCGGCTGCAAAAAGCGTCCTTAACCAATCCCGCTTTAGCAGAATATTTCAATAAAAAGAAGCCGAAAGAAAGAGTTAAATCCGTATATGACAAAAGCAAAAAAACCAAACAGCAAATCAATCTGCTGGATTTTTTGACAGCTAATTATTTCGATATTAAAAAAGCTGGTAAGTTCATAAAAAGCGGCGGCGCAAAAGCTGCGCTGCAGCTGGCGGAAGCAACATTGCAGGAAACAAACGTATCAAAAAAGGCCGATATGATAAGATTCTTTGCGATGAACAGTTACACACAATGGCCTCTTTCGGTTGAACCGTTAATTGAATTGTCAAAATCACCGGCAGAAAAATTAAGCTCTATAGCATTTCGTTTGCTTGAAACAATCCGTGATGATACAGTGCGCGGATACGCTTTTGAATTATTGGAATCAGGGACGAATGATGAAGATGCTCTCTGCCTGCTCGCACAAAATTATCAAAAGAACGATCAAGATTTATTTGTTATTAAAGTAACTTCGATTCCGCTAGACATCAGAAATTTAAAATGGCACCGTGTATTTATGTCCGTGATCGATATGTTTGGAACCGGAGAAATTCAAAAAGCGCCTATGGAATTGCTAAAATATATCTACGATCATTCTTATTGCGGATATTGCCGAAACAAAGCCCTCCGCATCATGGGCCGCAAACACAAAATAACGCCGGAAATGTGGGAAGAATGCAGATGGGACAGCTATGATGGAATCCGAGAATATGCCCGCCGGCATTTTAGCAGAATCGAAAGCAATACAAAAAAGTTGCAGTGAGAATTATAATACTTGAGAATGAGCCGCGTTTTGGAACAGTTCGAGCTGTAATTATACGGAACCCGAGTGTAGAGATGCGAATTTAGCGGATCACGAGCTCCCGCGGAAAGGGCTCCCTGCGCATCAGATTCCACATGCGGTCAATATAGGAAAGCGTATAAAAATTCTCATAATAATGGTAATAATAAGACCCTTTGTTTGTTAATCGGTAGATGCCGTTCTCTTCCGTTGCGAAACCCAGTTTTTTGGCAAGCCAAATTTCAAAGCCGTAACAGCGTTTCAGTTCTCTGCCGAAAAAGGCGCGGAAGGCCGCCGGGTCAACCTGTGTAGTGTAGGCTGTCCAAAAAAGATAATAGATCATGCGCTGGCGCGGCGTAAACCGTATGGTGAGGGCGGTCGGCAGCATACCGGCGTTGACGCGCTCGATGTAATGCGGGATGGAAAATGTATTGACCTTAAAGCTATCCTTCAGCAGCGTGGTCGCCGAGCAGCCGAAGCCGATGAACGTATCCCTCGTCATGGAGGAATATTTTTGGGTGCCTAACACGGCATAGGTCCATATGGAATCCCGCACATAGCCCTTTTGGGCGCAATAGGCATTGATCTCATACAGCAGATCTTTTTTGTCCGCCTCGGACATTTTATCAAAAGTGCGGCTGGTGTAAGTGAAATCGATAAACGGATATAACGCAATATGGTTGGCGCCGCCCGCAAAGGCTGCGTCGATGTCTTTTTTGACGGTTTCGAGGTTTGATTGGGCAGCGCAAAGATAAAATCCATCGCCACGGTATCAAACGGCACTTCTTTGAGCGCGGCAAACATGGCACCATAATCATGTTCTCTGCGACCCAAAAGTGCCAGATATTCCTCGCCGAAGGATTGGATACCGATGCTAATGCGCGTTACGCCCGCCGCTTTTAATGCGCGCAGCGTTTCTGTTGTAACATCCGCAGGATGAAGCTCCAGGCCGATGCCTTCGGTTATATCAAAATACTGCCGGAGTGTTTCGATGATTTCGCCGATGCGGTTTGCCACAAGCGCGGGTGATCCGCCGCCGAAATACAGGGTGGTCACTTTCCTGCGCTCGTTGCCGTTGCCCGCGAGCGCGATCTCTTTTTTAAGCGCGTCGATGTACGCAGCCGCGGTATCTTCTTGATAGACGGTTTTGCAATAGGGGCAAAAATCGCACAAAGTGCGGCAGAAAGGGATATGCACATACAGTCCGAGATTGGGGGCATCGGCGTAATCCAATATAGGATCAGATTCATCGGTAAAGTGAAAGGGACGCGTCGATCGCGTCAGCCACATGCGGGTCAGTGAAGTCAGTAAACTCATGGCATCCTCTTATATGTATTTTAAATAGGTTCGCAGCATTTCAAATGCCACTTTTAGATTGCCGCCGAACAGCAGCGTGTATTCCGCGGCAAAAAAATAGCCGCATTGGTCGCAAAGTCCGGGGATATCGATGCACCTGCCGCATACCGAAAGCTTGCCGTTCTCCATAACTACGCATTGATGGCAAGGTGTGGGAAACGTATTACGGATGATATACGGAAACGCGCTTCGCAGATTAAAGACAGGATAGCCTTCATCCATAAGCATTTCGATCTCATGGCAGCAAAGTGCCTTATCCTCGGGAGTGAGCGCAAGCGCCTCGGTGCCTGGATAGGGCGTATGGAAATTGAAAGATACCGCGCGCACATTTTTTTGATTTTCAGCTGCTTCGCATACTGCGCGTATGCTTTGTTTATTGAGTTGATTGACGGCCATATAAAAGCAGATATTGGACGAGGTCGCCTCCTCGATATTGCGCATGATGATGTCGTAGGTATCTCCGCGAATATCGTTGTGATGCTCCTTATCGCCGTCCAGGCTGAGCAGGATCAAATCGGCCTCAGGCAGATCGATCGGATAGGTTCCGTTGGTGACGACATTGACGATCAAAAAGCCCATGTCCTTCGCTTCGGTCACAAGATCGCGCAGCATTTTGCCGTCATCGCTCCACAGGAAGGTTTCGCCGCCGCAGAAAAATAAAATGCGTATGCCCATTCGGTATAAGCTCCGCATTTCTCTTTTGATGTTCTCATAAGGATGCACAATGGCAGTCATATTATTGACCGAGCAATGCTTGCAGCTCAAATTGCATTTGTCCGTTAAAATAATGGTGCCTAAAATCGGCTTTTTTCTTTTGAAAAGCATCGTGCTAATGCCGAATAATCCCAGCCGGATGAGTGAATGAGTTTTCATGTATTCTCCGATGATCATTAAAACAAGCCGGAGCCTTATGCTCCGAGCCTGTTTCATTATAGCATATTTGAGGGTTGGCATGGCCGATGAGGCCTGTTTTTAATGGTATTGTAATTTTTAGAATAAGTACGGAAAAGGCGGAGGAAGTTATTCCGTTATAATTTTATAAAGCTTGTTTTTGCCCAGTTTAAGCACCGCTTCGCCGTTGACGGATAATTCGGAGAGATCGCTTATCTTTTCACCGTTTAGCTTGGCGCCGCCTTGCTGAAATACTCTGCGCAATTCGCTTTTGGAAGCGAAAGCGCCTTTGCAGATAAGCGCGTCCGCCAGCTGATCTCCCAGAGGTTTATCGACTTCGGAGAGTCGAATAACAGTCAAGTCTTCCGGCGCTTCTTCTCTTTGAAAAACGGTCACAAAGCGCAGCTGCGCCGCATCCGCTTCTTCCCTGCCGCTGTAGAGCCGCGTGATCTCTAAAGCAAGTTCCATTTTTACATCGCGCGGATTTTCCCCGCCCGCAAGACGCTGCTCGATGGCGCTCACTTCCTCCGGCTTTACATCCGTGCATAGATTATAAAAAGGGATAATTTTGTCATCCGGTATCTTCATAACTTTCTCATAAATAACGGTTGGCTCCTCGTTGATGCCGACATAATTATTGAGCGACTTGGACATCTTCTGCACGCCGTC
>DAITPG010000167.1:0-5632 GCA_036833715.1 Eubacteriaceae bacterium
TGGTTTCTATGGTTTACATGCGGAATGTTATCCTCGTTTGAATTATTTACAACGAAAACTATTCTATTTCTCAATATTGGCTATTTGATAGTAGCAATATTGTATGTGATGAATAAAACTATTTATTATCAACATTTATTATATGGTATATTTGGATTAATTTTCTCGATCAGCTTTTTATTTATGTCTTATAATATGATGTTTATTGCAAAGAAACCCGATATAATGATTTTTTTAGCATATTTAGTCGTTTATATTTTAAGTGTTATTTTTACATTTAAATGGCTTATTAGAAGAATTTCAAGCGGTTTTTATACGATTAAAGAGTCCCGAAAAAATAATGCTAATTGGAGTTTGCTTGGTTTCGCTTTGGTGTATCCATTGGCAAGGATTTTTTTACCCAAACTTAAATTGGATATTGTGCCTACACTTATCGCCTTTTTAACATTTTCAATTTCAATAATGACATGTATAATGTTAATGCATTTACTTAAATGTTATTTTCAAACGAAATATAAAATTGACGATACATTACATAAGTATTTCAAAATTCGAAAATCAAGCCATAATTAATCCGATAAATTACATCTATTGAAAAAGAAATTTTTATAAATATAAAAACCGCCTAACCATTGACGTGCAAGCTGATTATCCTATATATGGAAGCCATTTAAAATATAAAACGACGGATCAATCTGCCGCCGTTTTTTTGTTGAATCCTTACATTTATTTCTTCTTTTTATCGATCTTGATATATTTCGAATTTAGCAGATTATTCAGCGCCTTATAAGTCAGCTCTTCGTCCAGATTGTCGCGCAGCGCGCGCAGCAGATCGTGGATGCCCTCCATTTTGGGATAGATATAGATCACGGCATCCTCCGAGCGCAGGCATAAAAAATCGCCGTTCGGCTTAAACTGCGCGCTTTTGACCTGTTCCCATCGCATCCGCACGGGCTTTGCGGCCAGCCGCTTTTGCGTAATGCCTTCGCTGTCCATCAGTACGGTATTTCCCGCCAGCTTTAACAGCAGCAGGATGGAAGCCGCCGCAAACAGCACGGCCAGCGTGTTGTAGATGACGAGCGCCACGGGAAGCCGGCGCATTTCGGCGCTGAAATTGAGAAACAAAAAAAAGATCGAAAGCAAAAGCAAAAACAGGCTGCCGAGCAGTTCGGTAAAACGGACTTTGTAGGTTGAATAATTGGGCTGCGGTTCCATGAAAACTCCTTGTTTTGATGCGGTATAAGATCTTATCAGTATACAGCAAAACGGCATGTAAAGCAACGGTCTGTCAGCCGCACCAACCGAAGCGATGATGACAATTCCTATTTACTATAGGGATATGGGTGTGATAAAATAGATTATCGACAAAATATTCTCCCATTCGACATACGTTGAAATCTCACCGAATACGGAGCGCATCTATGCCCATAACCGAAACACAGACCGCACATGAATTATTCTATACTTTGACTCATGAGATTGAGCTGCCCGAAAGCGAGAACCAATCCTGGCAGACGATCGTCGATTTGGTGGCGCAGATCGCAGGCGTGCGCGCCGGGCTCATCGTCAAGGCCGGCAACAACGAAGCCGAAACGCTCATCGTGAGCAATTCTCCCGACAATCCCTATTCCACTGGAAACCTCGGCGCGCTGATCGGCTCGGGCTTTTACAGCGAAAAGGTGATCAGCGCCGATCAAATGCTGCTGATCTCGGATTCCACCAAAACCGAGGAATGGGAAAACAACCGCAGCAGGCGATTGGGTATGATCGCGTTTTTGGGCTTTCCGATCCATCTGCCCGACGGCACCGTTTTCGGGACCATCTGTCTGCTCGATGACAAGAAAAACGAGTTTTTGCCTCCCATTATCACCCTCATGGAGAAAATGCGCGATCTCATTGAATCGCACCTCAAGCTGCTGCATTTAAATGCCTACGATCCATTGACGGGGCTTTATAACCGAACCGCGTTCAACCGCCTTGTCATGAGGGTAACCAATGAAGCGCAGAAACGCAAAGAGCCGCTGACGGCGCTGATGATGGATATCGACCACTTTAAGCACGTCAACGATGAATTCGGCCATCTGATCGGCGATGAGGTACTCAAAAATTTTGCCTCTCTGATCCGCGGCGCTCTCAACCGCACGGATATCGCCGCAAGGTTCGGGGGCGAAGAATTTATCGCGCTGCTGCCCATACCCCTCCATAAAGCGCTGGAAGCCGCCGAAGTGATCCGCGCGCTCACCGAAAGCGCAAGCTGGCTGCCGTACGGAAAGGTGACGGTAAGCATCGGCGCGGCGGAATACCGTTTGGGCGAAAAGATCGAAGCGTGGCTCAACCGCGCGGACACCGCCATGTACAAGGCCAAAAATAACGGGCGCAACCGCGTGGAGGTCTATGACGAGAGCGACGCCGGGGCGTTTACCAGCGTCCATTTTGTATGGAAAGCCGAATGGTCCAGCGGCAGCGGCCGCATCGATTCCGACCACATCACGCTGCTTCAGCTGGGCAACCGCCTTGTGAACAGCTCGCTGGCGCATGACGGCTTCGATAAAATATTGGCGCGGCTCGAGGAACTGCTCAATCATACGTCCGCTCATTTTGCGGCGGAGGAAGAAATCATCATCGAAGCCGGCTATCCCGGCGCCGCCGAGCATGCCGAGCTGCACAAAGACATCCTTCGCAAGGCGCTTGAGCTAAAGGAAGCCTACATGCTCCGCAGCGTCAAGGAATCCGCCTTTTTCTCTTTCCTCGTCGATGAGGTGATCGTGGGGCATATGCTGGAGGAGGATACGAAGTTTTTTGAGTATACCTCTCAAGTCTAAATCTGCAAAATATTTCGATTTATAGTTATCGGTTTTTTTTCGGTAAATCTTGCAAAGTCCGCAGCTTGCGGACTTTTTTAATGGATGAACGCAAATTAAAAACAAGGCGGGTTATAATAAATCGAATTGAGTTATTCTTGACAATAATCACGCCATGCGTTATTATCATAATATGATATTGTCATTTGCAGATAGAGATACTGAAAAGATATATCGCTTAATACGTGTGACAAAGTTTGCATCATTTGAGCGGATCGCCCTGCGAAAGCTAACACAGCTCGACGTAGCGGAGCGGCTGGATGATTTACGGGTCCCGCCCGGGAACCGACTTGAATTATTAAAAGGCGATCGGGCCGGACAATATTCCATCCGTATCAACGATCAATACCGTATCTGTTTCATATGGACAGAGCAGGGACCCAAAAATGTTGAAATCTGTGATTATCACTGAGAAAGAGGATGCTATGAAAAATATAAATAAAGAAAACACTATCGCGCCTGTTTCGCCGGGCGAATTGCTGAGCGAAGAATTTCTGCTTCCGCTGGGCATCACAAAATACAGGATTGCAAAAGATATCGGCGTTCCGGCGCAGCGTATCGGCGAGATCGTGGCGGGAAAGCGTTCGGTTACGGCGGATACGGATCTGCGTTTATGCAAATACTTTGGGCTGTCGGCCGGCTACTGGCTGCGTATCCAAAATAAATACGATACCGAACGCACGAGGCAAAAAATTCAGCGGCAGCTTGATGAAATCGTGCCGATCAACCGCGATACGGCTGTGTAATCAACTTGTCCTAACTTTTCTGCCCAATTATCCGGCGAACTAAATATGCAAAAACCTGCCTTTTTTCAAAGCAGGTTTTTTGTTTTACGTTTGGCACATGCGGCAAAGCATGTGCTTTTTTAATGCCCGGAGGAGGCAGGATATTACTTGTGGCAGCTTCCGCCGCAGCCTTCGCAGCTGCCGCAGCCGACGCCCTTTTTCTTGTCTTTGATGAGTTTTCTGACCGCCAGCGCCGCCAGCCCCAAAAGGACTGCGCCGATGACGATATTGGCGAGATTGGCGATGATCCATTGCATCATATGATCGCTTCCTTTCCGGTGGATTTCAGCCGATTGCTTGCGGGATTGGGTTTAAACAACAGATACAGCCCGCCCGCTATTACGATTACGGCCAAGGCGGTGGCAATGCCGAACGCGCCGCCCGTTACAAATAATCCGATATGATAGAAGCTGAACGCCACCAGGTAAGCATACAGGGTCTGATAGCCGATGGCGATCCAGGTCCATTTCGCGTTGCCCATTTCGGTGCGGATGGCTCCGATGGCCGCAAAGCAAGGCGCGCACAGCAGGTTGAACAGCAAAAACGAGAACGCGGAGAGCTGCGTAAAGGATGCCTGCAGCGTTCCCCAGATTTCGGCCCCGTCCTCTGCCACTTCGGCAAAGTTATATAAGATGCCGAAGGTGCCCACCACGTTTTCCTTGGCGATAAAGCCTGTGATGGTTGCTACCGTGGCTCTCCAATCTCCCCAGCCCAGCGGAGCGAAAACCGGCGCGATCAAGCCGCCGATGGCTGCCAGCATGGAATCGGATGCGTCAACCATTTGCAGGTTCCAGCCAAAGCTTGAAAGAAACCAGATGACGCAGGACGAAAGAAAGATGATCGTTCCGGCTTTGGCAACAAAGGATTTGCCTCTGTCCCACATATGGATGAGAACGCCCTTTACGCGCGGCATATGGTAGGGGGGAAGCTCCATAACAAACGGAGAGGTGTCTCCGGAAAATAATTTCGTTTTTTTGAGGATAACGCCTGAGATGATGATGGAGGCGATGCCGATGAAATAAGCGCTTACCGCAACCCAGCCCGAATTGTTGAACAGCGCACCTGCTATCAAAGCGATGATCGGCAGCTTGGCACCGCATGGCATAAAGGTGGTGGTCATGATCGTGAGCCTTCGGTCGCTTTGTGCTTCGATGGTCCGGGATGCCATAATGCCCGGGATGCCGCAGCCGGTGGAAATGAGCATCGGAATAAAGGATTTGCCCGAAAGCCCGAAGCGGCGGAACACGCGGTCCATGATAAACGCGATCCTTGCCATGTAGCCGCAATTCTCAAGGATGGCCAGCAGTAAGAACAAGACCAGCATCTGAGGCAAAAAGCCCAGCACCGCGCCCACGCCGGCGATGATGCCGTCCAAAATCAGCGAGGACAGCCACGGGGCCGCATTGGCCGATTCCAGCCATCCGCCTACCAGGTTGGGTACCCAGTCGCCGAACAGCACGTCGTTGACCCAGTCTGTCATAAACGTACCCACGGTGGAAATTGAGAGATAATAGACGCCGAACATCACAACAGCAAAGATCGGCAGAGCCAAAAGGCGGTTTGTGATGATTTTGTCTATTTTATCCGAGGTGCTCAGGCCGCCCGTCTTTTTCTTTACGGAAGCCTTCGCCACGGTTTCGATAAAGCGGTACCGCTGATTGGTCACAATGCTTTCGGCATCGTCGTCCAGCTGCTGCTCGCAGTCCGCGGTCAGCTTTTCTGCGGCCGCTTTCGTCTGCGTATCCAGCGCCAGCTTTTCGGTCGCTTTTGCGTCCCGTTCAAACAGCTTTACGGCATACCAGCGCAGCGTATCCGCACCAACGCTTTTATCCGCCAATAATCCTTCGATCTGTGCGATCGCCTTTTCGGTTTCGCCTTCAAACTTGTGCAGCACTTGGGAGGTTTTTCTCACCGCCGCCTCAATGGCTTTGGCGACTACTTCCTTAATCCCCTCGTTTTTGACCGCCGCCGTTTCGCACACCTCGC
>DAITPG010000168.1:0-5631 GCA_036833715.1 Eubacteriaceae bacterium
CCTGAATTCAAATCCCTTGCAGGAAGGAGCGTGCAAGCCATTTTAAATACCAAACACCTCATTTTTGTGATCTGCAGCCTTTGCATCGTAACCTTAAAAACTTTTCCGCCCTTGTTTATCCGCACAGGCGGTCGGGATGTGTGGATCGCGGCAATTGCGGCTTCCGTGCTCATCCTGTTTTTTGTCTGGCTGATCACGAGCGCCATGCGAAAGACCGAGACGTATAAGCTGCATGAAATTTACCGCGGAACGCTGGGCAATTTCGGCGGAGGTATTCTGTATGTTTTTTTTATGATCACGGTGCTGCTGACACTCTTTGAGAGCGCCGGAGCCGAAGCCAATGTCATGAAGGAAGGCTTTATGATTGATACGCCGGTTTTTGTATTTATCGCAGTTTCCTCATTTTGCGCGCTTTATATCGCAAAAAAAGGCGCGGCTTCCGTGATGATCGTAACGGTGATCTCTATTATCTGCATCAGTTTATCGGGCATGCTGCTGGCTGCGCTGACGCAGAGCGACAAGGAGATCAAATACCTGTATCCCATGCTGGAAAACGGCCTGAACGGAGATTTTTTTATCACGGTTTTCAAGATCGTGGGGGCTTTCAGCTGCCTTAGCATTTTTATCCCGTTTATCGACAGTGTTGCAAACAAGAAAAAGCTCACCAAGCATACGCTCATCGGCGTGATCTTTGTATGTCAGATCATTGTATTTTCGATGATCGGCGTCATAACGACCTTTGGGCCCGAACGGGCGGTAAATTTGGTTTACCCCAAGCTCACGCAGACCCAGATCATCAGCGTTTTTGATTTTATAGAGGCGGGCGAACTCTTTGTGATGCTGCAGATCGTGGGCGGCTGGTTCATCCGCTTTGTGGTGTGCCTGTTTGCCTTGTCGGAGCTTATGCGCCTTGCGGGCGCCGGATTCAAATACATGGAATATTTCTTGGTGGCGCTGACGCTGGTTTTTTCGTATCTGTTTGCCTGCAATATGTTTGACATGTTCAAGCTGATGGATTATCTGCTGTACATTCAGCTGATCAACTTTTTTGCGATCCCTTTGCTGCTGCACTCTCTTTACTATTTTAAATATAAAAAAACAAAGCGCCCGGCAGGCACCGCGCAAGAATGAAGACGGTATATCCATTACGGAGGAAACGCTCATGAGCATCAACATTCAAGAGATCGAGGAAACGCTTTGCGGGAATATGGATTTTGTAAAGCGTGAAATCATTATAAAAAAGCGCAGCAAGATCAAGGTTTTTTATATGGAAACGATGTGTGATAAAAATTATATCAGCCGAAGCATTATGGAACCTTTGGCCGGTTTGGAGCGCGCAGTTGCGGACATTGAAGAAATCGGGCGGACGCTGACGGCATCCGAATTGTGCGAAACCACCGATACCGACGACGTTATCGCGCGTATCCTAAAGGGCGATGCCTTGATCTATTTTGAACCGATGAAGTATTCGGTGTTGGCCAATGTCAAAAGCATTAAAACGCGCGCCATAGAAAAATCTCAGTTTGAGCCATCCCTTTACGGATCATATGAAAGTTTCAATGAGCTGATGTTTGACAATATCGGCCTGATCAGAAAGAGGATGACCGCAGAAGATCTGGTGATCGAAAAGCATGTGCTTGGAAGCAAATCCAATACCGATGCAGCGCTGCTTTATGTGGAGGGCTCCGCGCCGCAGGACCTGATAGACACCGCACGCTGCAAATTGAAGACTCTTTCGGAGGATACCGATTTTGTGCTGAATATCGAAAATGTGGCCGAGCAGCTCAACCGGCGCAGGACGCTGTTTGATATTTTCTACTATACTGAAAAACCCGATACCATCGCTGCGGCCTTGTTTGAAGGACGTGTGGTCGTTTTGGTCAACGGTGACCCGCATGCGCTCGTCGCGCCCTCCTTTTTCTTTGAAATCATTCATTCGCCCGATGATTACGCGGCCAACAGCTATTATGTGTCGTTTCTGCGCTTTTTGCGCTTTTTTGCGCTGCTGCTCGCTTTGCTGCTGCCGGGCTTTTATGTGGCGCTCACCACGCATCATTACGCGCTCATACCCACGGCGTTTGTGTTTAAGCTGGCGGTGTCCCGCTCGGGCGTGCCTTTTCCCACGGTGATCGAAGTGCTTATCCTTCATTTCTTTTTTGAAATGGCCAGGGAAGCAGGGAGGCGTCTTCCGCATCAGATCGGCCAGGCGTTAAGCATTGTGGGCGCTTTGATTCTCGGTGACGCTGCGGTAGGCGCGGGGCTGGCTTCGCAGGCCACGGTGGTCATCATCGGAACCTATGCCATCGCTTCGCTTATCAACACCCGTGCCACACCGTGGATGACCTTGTGGTCGGTGATTTTAATCATTATTTCCGCGGCATTCGGCCTGCACGGGTTTTATCTGGGTGTGTTTTTGTTTGTCGCCAATCTGGCATCGCTGCGCAGCTGCCATTATCCGTATTTATTTCCTTTCGGCACCGAACGGTCCTTTAAGGGCATCGGCCGCGATATTTTTATGCGCAAGGCTTTAAATAAAATATCCAAGCCTTTTATTTACGGAGGAAAAAAAGATGGCAAGGACCTTTAGGCACGCTGCCGCGGCAATATTGATGGCCGGTATGCTGTTTCTGACAAGCGCTTGCAGCGAATACGTCGATCTAGATCAGCTTGTTTTTATCACCTCCATCCTTGTCGACAGAGAGGAACCAGACGGCAGCATGAGCTTTTATTTTGAAACGCTATCCGCCACAAGAAGCTCATCCAAGGAAGCAAACGAAGAAAAACGCATCGTTTATAAGGTGGTCTGCGGCAACGCGGGCGATGCCATCAATATGCTGGAGAGCTATACCAGCTCTCAGATTACTCTGGCGCACAACAAAATCTTATTGTTTACCGAAAGGTTTGCTCAAATGGGAGTGGCAGACTGTTTTGATGTGTTTGACCGCAGGCAGTCCGCAAACGCGCGCACGCTCATCGGCATTTTTGAAGGTGATACAATGGATTTTATGGAGCCGCACAATCCGGAGGAAAACATTACGGGGCTTTATCTCTATGAAATGCTGGGCAGCGTCGATTCGTTCACTTCAGTGGGCGTCCGGCTGGAGGTGCGCGAATTCATGAATCAGGTGCTGATCGGCGACAAAGTCAATTCGGCGCCCGTGATCAAGGTGAGCGAGGAGGAAGATATGGAGGGGCATTATTACATCGACGGATTGGCGCTCATCAAAAACTATCAAATGATCGGCAGGCTTTCCCGAGAAGATTCCTTTTATTTTAACTTAATGCTCAACAACGAGGTCGCCGGCGATATCACGACAGCCAATCCGCAGGAACCGGACAAGATAGTATCCATGATTTTGTTATCGGACTCCTACGGCTGCCGGTTGGATTATAAGGACGGCGTTCTTGCCGTTAACAAAACATTCACCTTTAAAACCAACATCACCTCCATTCAAGGGTCGCTGCCTCTTTCAGAAAACAACATCAAGCTGCTGGAGGAAGGGATGCAAAATAAAATCAGAGAACGCTGCATGACTTTGTTTACTGAGTGGAAGGTTAAAAAAACCGATGTGTTTGATATTCAGGAAGAATTCGAACGGGAGTATCCGGAGCTTAGGGAAATGAACATTATTGAAATCGCCGAAATGAAACTTGATGTGAAGGTGATCATAACCGGCACCGCCACGGTGATGGATTCGACAAACTGAGGTTGATGCTGCCATTAAGCCGTGATCCGGCCAGGACAAAAATTCAGAATCGGGTTAATACGCCGCGGACCATTCCATATGGGACACCGGATGGTTTTTGATGATGCAAGGAGAGCCTAAAGAGCAGCCCAACCGTATAAATGCAAATTCAAAATTATTTTTATGGAAATCAGCACGGCACTGTCGTATAATCATAACAGGCAGCTTGTTTCTTCGTTAGAAAAGGCTGTTGTTTTTTTAAGGAGCATTGGGATGAATTATACGATCGACCTTGCCCGCATACCGATCACGGAATACCGGGACTTGTTGAAAAGCCAAAACCTGCTGCCGGGACGAAGGCTGCTGCGGCAGGACATCGACGCACATTTCGATGCGTTCGCTTCGTGCGGAATGAAAACCGCGGAGGAACTGAAAAAAGAACTGTCCTCGCCGAAGAAGCTCGCGACCCTCGCGGCACGCTCCGGAATCTCGGAAGAATATCTCACGCTGCTCAAGCGCGAGCTCGGGAGCCTGGATCAAAGGCCCGTTGCATTGTCAAGCTTTCCCGATACGGACAATGCGCTCATCGAAACCTTAAGCGCGCGCGGCATCAAGACTTCAAAAGATGTTTTTGAAAGCGGTATGTCCGAAAACGCTGAGCTTTTCTGCATGTGCGACCTGGTGCGTATCAACGGCGTGGGGCCTGCAGCGGCGAAAGCGTTTTTTGAGGCGGGCTACTGCTGTGTTTCGGACATCGCAGAAGCGGATGCGGCGGAAATGCTAAAGAAAATATCCTCCGTAAACAGCATAAAACGATATTACAAGGCGAATCTGGGCGAAAAAGATATGGCTTTTTGCATAGAGGCCGCAAAGCTGCTGCTAAAGTACGGCGGTTGATTAATACCGCATTTTTTTGAACCCGATTGATTTTTTATCAATTAGGTGGTACGATATATATAATTTATGTATACATAAAAACAGCGGCTTTCGCCGTACAGGCTGTTGAAAAACCCGAACCGCAAATCTTTCATTCCTAATATGCAAGTAATAAAAGCAACACCGCATGGTATCAGCAGAATCAGGCATAGCCTGACACATTAAGGGCAATTTGCTTACTGTGTTGCAGAAGTACCCATGCTCGCTCGCATATGTTAATGTAATTCGCATAATCGCTATTCGATTCTGCTCATGGCATTAGAAGAATCAAGCATAGCTTGATATACTGTTGTCATATGCGTCGATCCCTGTGAACTTCTGCGCCTTGCCTTCGGGCTTTTCATCCAGCCTGAATTTCGGTAATCATAATGGCTTGCTTGTCCGCCGTTATGGTTCGATCTAGAAATTTAATTATAAGGAGGGACATCGTTATGGAAACCAACAAGTATGAACTCGCTTATCCCAATCCCGTTCCCGAGGGCGTTTCGCTCGAGAAAAATCTGTACGCCGAAATGCGCGACGGCATCAAAATTGCGGTGGACGTTTATAGGCCCGCGGACGCCCAAGGCGCGCTGCCCGTGATCCTGGCCTATTCGTCCTTCCCGAAGGAGCGCATTTTTGAAAGCGCCAAGCCGTCCTATTACTGCAAACACGGATACATATGCGTGCAGGCTGCCGAACGCGGTATCGGCCTTAATGAAGGAAAATTCAGCTTTCAAGGCCCCAAGGCCGCCGAGGACGGCTATGATCTGATCGAATGGATCGCCGCGCAGCCGTGGTGCGACGGAAACGTGGCCATGATGGGCGCTTCCGGCTACGGCGTGATGCAATGGCTGACCGCACCGCTGAATCCGCCCCATTTAAAAGCGCTGGCCGTGCTTGCCACCACCGACAATTACCGCGGGCTGTGCTACCCCGGCGGCGTATTGCGCAAGGCGTTTGTGGAATATTTGATCACCAGCATTACCATCGGCGCATACTGGCCGGGCCCCGTTCCCAATAAGGAAGA
>DAITPG010000169.1:0-5607 GCA_036833715.1 Eubacteriaceae bacterium
AAGAATTCTTGGCCCCGCCAGACCGATCTCGCAGGTAGAAATTCTTGCAAGTGATTGCTTTAAGCTGGGTATTCCGGTAACCATAAGAGAATCAGGTAAAATAGAAAATTCACCCGGCGTTACCATCGTCGGCCCCAAAGGAAAATGCGAGCTAAAAGAAGGCGCCATCGTAGCCGCCAGACATATCCATATGAGCGAACAGGATGCCATCGACTTCGGAGTGAAAGACCAGGATATTGTTGATGTTGAAACCTTCGGTCCGCGCGCTCTTATCTTTAAAAATGTTCTTATTCGATCAGGTTCGACTCATGCGCTCGATATGCACATCGATACCGAAGAAGGTAACGCTGCCGGATTAAAAAACGGTGATACGGTTAAGGTAGTTAAAATTTATTAACCAGAACGGTCCGTCAATGACGGGCCTTTTTTTTGTTGCGTTGTCTTTATTTGCAAAACAATATGATTATTATACATAAATATGGTATAATATTAATAATATGCGAATAATTTGATTCTTGGAAGTGCGCAGCAAATAGCAAAGCTCGCATCAATCAAATTTATTAAAGAACCGTATCAAACAACTAGGAAAATAAAATCCAAAAAAGAAAGCATAAAATGAAAAACAGACTTGATATCCGTCTTTTTGAGCTTGGATTGACCGAAAGCCGTGAAAAGGCAAGAGCAATGATTATGGCAGGGGTTGTTTATGTTAACCGGCAAAAAGCGGAGAAGGCCGGTTTGATGGTTACAGACCAAGATCTCGTCGAAATAAAAGGAAATCCGATACCTTATGTCAGCAGGGGAGGATTGAAGCTTGAAAAAGCGTTAAGGGTATTTGAAATTGAAGTTGCCGGAATGGTCGCATTGGATGTAGGCGCTTCAAGCGGAGGATTTACAGACTGTCTTTTACAAAGCGGAGCTAAAAAAGTTTATGCAGTCGACGTCGGATATGGACAGCTTGCTTATAAATTAAGGATCGACGAACGGGTTATTGTTTTTGAAAAAACAAATTTCAGAAATATGCAGGTTGAATCCATACCCGAAAAAATCCATATTTGCGTGATGGATGTTTCCTTTATTTCCATCACCAAACTGGCGGACAATTTAAAAAATTTTATGCATGAAAATTCGGTTATGATTTTTTTGATCAAGTCGCAGTTTGAAGCGTCATAGCATTCATTTGGAAAAAATGGCGTCGTCGTGGCAGAATCGGCTCATCTTGAAATCGTAACCAATACCGTAATCACGCTTGAACAAAAAGGATTTTATTTAAAAAAACTGGATTATTCACCGATCAAAGGCCCGAAAGGAAATATTGAATTTATAGCGCAGTTCAGCTTTAATGAAAAGGAAAAAACTTTGGATTTGCGGCAGCTGATTGAGCATTGCGTTAAAAAAGCACATGAGGAGCTTTGAATACTCATGAAAAATATTGCCGTTTTTGTAAATGAAAAAAAGGATTCCGATTATCTTTTAACGAAAGATATATTAAATTATTTAAACGATTTTGGGTGTATTTTTTATTCTGAAAAAAAATTGGCCGATTTATTTAAGAATAATTTTAAAATATACGAACTTAATTCAGTCACGGAACGTACCTGCGATTATGCGATCGTTATCGGCGGAGACGGCACCATTTTAAATGCGATAGCGGAATTGGGCAATACAAACATACCACTTCTTGGCATTAATCTGGGCAGGATCGGTTTTTTGGCCGATGTAGCGCCGGATGATTTCAAGGATAAACTGCAAAAAATTTTAAACAGGCAATTTACAATCGATGAACGAATGACGGTAAGCCTTCACGGTGAAAAGCTCTTGTACGGCAATGCACTCAATGAAGTAATGTTTCGCCAAAAGCAGGGAAACGGGGTAGGAAAATTCAAAGTTTTTGTTGATGGAAAACAGCTTGCTAATTATTCGGCGGACGGGGTATTGATTGCTGCGCCTACCGGTTCGACCGCATATTCCTTATCGGCAGGGGGGCCTATCATCAATCCCGCGTGTGATGTGATCATCATTCAGCCTATCGCGCCTCATTCACTCAATAACCGCAGCATTGTGATAAGCACCAAAGAAAAGGTGGTCGTTGAATTCGACAACAGCCAATCGTGCGTTTACCTAGACGGCATCAGGGTTCAAACCGAAGAAAATCGGCTAAAAATAGAAAAAAGCAAAAAAGTCGTTAAATTTATTCGATTTGAAGGATATAACTTTTACGACATCTTATTTGATAAATTAAATTAATTTCGGAGGATATTTTGAAAATCGACCGACATTCTAAAATTTTACAGATACTTGAAAATAATATTGTTGAAACCCAGGAAGATTTGACTGAACTTTTACGCAATGACGGCATCAATGTAACGCAGGCAACGGTTTCCCGCGATATCCGAGAGCTGAAGCTTATCAAGGTGCTGACGGACGGAGGCAAATATAAGTACGCTTCCTATAATTCCGACAGCGTCACGCTGGACAGCAGGATCGTAAATATTTTCAGAGAAGCCGTGCTTACCATTGATTATGCCGGCAATTTTGTTTGCCTGCATACCATCACCGGGATGGCAAGCGCAGCCGCGGTTGCCATCGATTCGATCAAATTTTCGGAGATATTGGGATGTGTTGCCGGTGATGATACCATATTTATCCTTACGCGAACTCAGGATCAGGCAGCGGATCTGGTCAATTATTTCAGAAATATGATCAAAAATCACATCGAAAATCAGGAAAGATAAACTTTATATTAACGCCGGCCTTCGCGCAGAATGGAATATGATATGCTTTTATCTTTAAATATTAAAAACTATGCGACGATCGACAAACTGAATATCGAATTTACCGACGGTTTAAACGTGCTGACGGGCGAAACCGGCGCAGGTAAATCAATTATTGTCGGCGCTCTTTCGCTTGCACTCGGTTACAGGGCAAATACGGATGCTATCCGGAGCGGAAAAGATAAAATCGTAGTACAAGCTTTGTTTAGTTTAAGCGAAATAAGCGGACAGCTGCGAGAATTACTAAATGAATTTTCCGTTGAGTGTGAGGACGGCAGTATATTATTGAGCCGTGAAATCTATGAAAGCGGCAAGAATATCTGCAAAGTCAATGATGTGATCGTCAATGTCAATTCATTGCGAAGCATCAGCATGTATATCGTTGACATTCATGGGCAGCACGAGCATCAAAAGCTTTTAAATCCCGAAACGCATATCGACTTTTTGGATACATACGCAAACGAAACAATTAAAGAACAAAAATCCATCACCGAAAAAAAATACCACAGCTTCAAAAAGAGTGAAAATGAGTATCATCAGCTGGTGGAAAATGTAAAAAACGCAAAAGAAAAAGAAGACGAATATAAAAGTAAACTGCATGAAATTGTCTCGCTGGATTTAAAATACGGCGAAGATGAATTACTCGAAAACAGAAAAAAAATACTTGCGAACAGCGAAAAGCTTTATGAATTTGTCGATGCAGCGTATCATCTTTTATATGGAGGCGAAAAAAACATCAATGACAAGCTCAATGATGCTTCCGTAAAAATTGAACAAGCCGCATCATATGATCCTTCCTTAAGAAAAGATTTTGAAACTCTTAATGAGGCTTTGATCAATGTGCAGGAAACCGTCTTTAATTTAAGAGAGTATAAGGATTCGATCGAATTCAATCCGAAAGAATTGGATGATATCCAATCGCGTTTAAATAAGATCAACGGCCTTAAACGCAAATACGGCGAAAGCATCGAAGATATTTTAAAGGAAGCCGACCGATATGAAGCGCTGCTCGCTGCCATCCAAAATAGCACGGAAGAAACCGGCAAGGCGCTTGATTTTTTCAACGAGCAAAAAGCTGATTATATAAATGCAGCTCAGGAATTGTCCGAATTGAGGAAAATCGCCGCTCAACGACTGACCAAACGGTTGATGTCCAATTTAAATGAGCTGGCAATGCCCAATGCGATATTTGAGGTGCGATTTGAGGATAAATCGAAATTCAACCGTTATTCGGCAAACGGAATCGATGAAATACAGTTTTACATATCGACGAATACCGGGCAGGATATGAAACCGCTTTCCAAAATAGCATCCGGCGGTGAAATATCCCGCATCATGCTGGCGATCAAAAGCATTCTTGCTGATACGGATCATACCGATACATTGATATTCGATGAAATCGATACGGGAATCAGCGGCAGAACGGCGCAGGTCGTTGCGGAGAAAATGTCCGGATTAAGCCGCATGCATCAGATCCTTTGCATTACGCACCTCTCTCAGATCGCTTCCATGGCGGACACTCATTTTTTGATCGAAAAAACTGTGCAGAATGAAAATACCTATACAAGCTTTAAAGCGCTTGATGTGCAGGAAAGAAAAATCGAGCTGGCAAGAATGCTGGGCGGAGTTCAGGTAACCGAAACCACACTGCAGCATGCGGCCGAGGTATTACGGCTGGCGGAAGAATATAAAAAGAGTATCGGCTGATACTCTTTTTTTTATGTGGATAAATTCATTGCTTTTTGGCAAGACTCGAATGCACGTTTTAAATATTGTTCGGGCGTGATATCTGTGTTTACCGTTATTTCATATTCGGTGCCTTCGGCTTCGCTGTTATAAATATAAGGATAACTTGCTTCAAGCATAAAGGATTTGTTGTATTTTGTTTGATCGATCGTCTTGATAAATTTGCTCCAATCGATTATCCCTTCATAGGGTAGCAAATGCTGATCTTCGGTCGCATTGTTATCATGCAGATGCAAGGCATGAATACGGTCGGCAAAATCGATAAGCAATGAAAAATCATCTCTCGCGACGATATTATTATGTCCCGAATCAAAGCAGATGCCCACATAAGGATTATCGGCAAAACGGATAATTTTTTTAAGAGCCGTGTTATCCGCAAGATTTTCTATAGCAAGATGAATGTTATTCTTACCCGCAAAATCACCCAGCCTGCAGAAGCGGTCATGGCATAGGGTTTCGATGCCTTCCGAAGGAGGATCTTTTTCAAATGGATGTATCACAAGCGTGTCTACGCCGCAAACCTTTGCGTCTATGATCGATTGCTTGTACTTTGCGAATAACTCTTCGCCGATGATCTTGTCATACCAAATATGATTGGCTTCATAATAAGGAACATGCGCATGCTCCAAAGTTAGCCCGGCCTTATGTACTTTTTCGGAATGAGTGTGAAAATCACCGTCACTTTCTGAAAATTCATTTCCCCACCAGGTACACACGGTTTCAAAGCCCGCATCTTTGATCATTTTTAATTTGTCATCAAAGGATGCAATAAAACCAAACCAAGTAAAAATTCCGGATTTATTCATAATAAACCTCCTATAAAATGATTATACGACAAATCGCGGGCTTTTCCAACATCAACGACTCCAGAGTTGATGTTGCAGAAAAATATGGTATAATTGTTTAAAAAAAAGCAGGAAATCAGAAATGCGTTCGGAACAATTCAGAGATGTTGTATTAGTGGAAATTGACAGCGAAAAAACAATGGTCGTGTCCTGCGACAGCTGCGGAGGAATAGGGGAAAAACAATGGGATGCCTTAACCGTACCTGCGTATTTCACAGGAAGATATACTCTGCGGGTATGTC
>DAITPG010000170.1:0-5584 GCA_036833715.1 Eubacteriaceae bacterium
CAAATATTACTGATTTTAACTGTTATAAAGATGTGATTCCGACTTTCCCTTTTAATACAACAAAATTTTATTTCTCAATAATTTATAAAGATTTTAATATTGTTTTTAGTTATAATAATTCTCTAAAAGATTCAATTTATAATGGTAAAGTAGGTCGTTCATGTTATTTCTTTAATTTTATGAAATCAAAAATATCTAGCAATTCAAATGAGAATAATATTATTAGAATTTGAATTTGTATAACGAGCCGTAGCAAGAATTCATAAAAAAGCTGCCAATTAGCAGCATTAAAAAATTCAGTCGCAAATCTTTCGGCAGGACGATGATATAGGATTTGTAAATAAGCTGAGGCATGGATAAATTCCATGCCTCTAATTTATTTATTAATTTTCCGTCGGAACCAACTCACCTGTTTTATAAGCGTAAAGCAGCATTTCAAGATAATAGATTTGTTCCGAAATGTTTTTGCCGATATCCGTGTCTCTGACAAGCGTCCTTTTGACCGAAGTATTGACAAAGCGCGTTTCGCTTTTGATGTCGATCCCCTCGGCGACTGCTTTTTCGATCGATTCAAAAGGTTCATGAACGATCAAATTCATGCCGTACGAATTGGAGGTCAGCGTGCATCCCGCCATACCCGTCTCCTGCTGGTAAGCTTTGGCAAAGCCCGCATCGATGCATAGGATGGCGCCTTCCGCTTTGATGGGATTTTCGCCCTGGCACATTTTCACCGGCACATGTCCGCAGATGATATGACCGTCTTCCGGATCGATCCCGAATTCCTCAAAGATGGCCTGCGCCATTTTTTTGTTGTCCAGATTTCTGTAAAACGGCAGATACGATTCCTTGTGAGGTGTTTTGTCATTGATGAAATAACGCTCGAAGGTAGCCATTTTGTCTTTGCCGAACAGGGGCGAATCCGGCGCGCACCACAGGTACCAAAAAATATCCTTGTCGGCTTCCTCCAGATAGTAGGAATGACGCACCTTTTCATCCAGAAAATCCATCAGCTCTTTGCCGCTGTAATAAATGCCGTCGATGGGTATGGACGAAAACGTAAGGTCCTCATTGACGGGCACGCCCGCATGCAGCAGCAGATTGTTGTTGTATACCAAATAGATGCTGCCCTTCGCAAGCATAAATTTCATATGCCTCTGCAGCTTTTCGCTGACCACAAAGGAATTTACGAGTGATGCGATCACCTTCTTTTCTTCTTCGGTCAGATCCTCCGGATCGGCTGGATCAATCGTCGGGAAATATGTGGAATTCATTTCGTACCGTACTTTATCCACCTCAATGGTGTAATCGCTGAAATCGATCTTGTCGATCAGCATGCGGTCGTCCATTTGATACTGGGGATTGCGCTTGATGATTTGATTTTCCAATTTAAACTGAATAACCGACATTGCCTTTTGCATTTTGGCCAGCAGCAAGTCGTCTATATCGGGGATTTCATCCGAAATTTTCGGCATAAATTTTTTTAAATCCGGATCATTTTCGTATTCCTTGATCGAAAACAGCGTCAGCGGCAGCAGATTGATACCGTACCCTTCCTCTAAAACCGAGGTGTTTCCGTACCGCATGCAGATGCGTACTACGTTCGCAACACAGGCCGGGCAGCCGGCAGCGGCTCCGATCCATAAAAGATCGTGATTTCCCCATTGGATATCGACGGAATGGTACTTCATGAGGGTTTCCATCACATACTGCGGCCCCACGCCGCGGTCATAAATATCGCCGATGATATGTAAATGATCCAAACTCAAACGCCGAATGGTTTTGGAAATATTGATAATAAAATCATCGCATGCGTCCGTATCGATGATCGATTGGATGATTTGATTGTAATAATTTTCTCTGTCGCCGTTGATGTCGTTTTTAAAAAGAAGTTCCTGAATGATATAGGAATAGTTTGGAGGAAAAGATTTCCTTATTTTTGAATGAGAATATTTTCTGGATACGACCCGGCAGATGCGGATCAAATACTTGATGGTTTCGCCGTACCATGTTTCGGTTGTAATGCCTGCTTTTTGTAGGATTTTTAGCTTTTCTGTGGGATAATAGATCAATGTTGCCAGTTGTTTTATTTTTTCTTCGTTGATTTCTTCGCCCAACAATTCCTCGATCTTTCTTCGGATACTGCCCGAACAGTTGCGAAGCACATGTTCAAATGCTTCATATTCGCCGTGAATGTCGGATATAAAATGTTCGGTGCCTTTAGGCAGGTTTAGTATGGCATTGAGATTGATAATCTCCGCCGTAGTCTGCTGTATGCCGGGAAACTTTTCGGCCAGTAACCTTAAATAATTTCGGTTTTCAAGCAGAATTTCTTTATCAAATACCTTCATCTTATTCCCTCACCTGAGTTATTTATTATGACAATATCATTTGCCGTTTTATACTATTATATGATACTTGCATAAAATAGCAAAATTTTTGTACATATTATTTACGGTAGGTTAAGGCTGTTTTGGCAAATATTAACGATTTTGTAACGAAAATAATTTTTTTTAGTTGTAATTTATTGTTTCAAATATTTACTTATAGTATAATAAGGGAGCAAATTTTGACAAAAAGGCATAGAGTATATGAAAGTTAAAAAGAAAAGATTCGAAAAAGCCAAACACGATTATAAGCTCAAGTATACTTTTATTATTGCCCCCAATACATACGGCAGAACGCACAAATTCTCGGTATCCTATTTTTGGGTAAAGAATTCGGTGTTTCTGTTTGGTATATTTCTGATTTTTTTTGTTTTACTTTTATTTTCCTACATCGGACTTCTTGCGAATTACAATAAAAGCAAACAGGATCTGCTGACGCTTCAAAGCATCAATAAAGAGCAGCAGATGCAGCTTTACGACATGAGCGAATTGGCAAAAAAAGTGGACCAGAAACTTCTTTATTTGAACTTGCTCGAAACAAAGATCAAAAAATTCATAGACGAAGACGCATCCGGTTCAAGCGATCCCTATATGAATGAAATCAATGCGAAACTGGATGAGCTTGAAGAAGAAATGGGAGCCACGGGCGGCAACGACGGTGCCTATATGAATTATTACGTTGCCAGCAACGATATTTCAAATTTCGATAAAAGCAACGATTTGGATAAGATCAAGGAATCTTTATCAAAAGTTGACTTAACGATCGATTCGGAGCAATCGAAATTTGAAGATCTGCAGACAGATGTAGAAGCGCGGTCGGATTATGAGCAATCGTTTCCAAATTTTTTGCCGGTTCACGGAACCATGACCGACGGTTTCGGGTTCAGGACGAGCCCTTCTGTAGGGTTTCATACAGGCGTTGACATTGCGGCGCCCAGAGGCACGCCTATACAGGCCGCGGCAAGAGGCACAGTAGTACGCGCATCCTGGTATTCGACATACGGCAATTGCGTTATCATCGACCACGGATACGGCTACAAGACATTATACGGACATATGAGCAAGATCCTCGTCAATGAAGGCGATGTGGTCGAAAAAATGGATGTGATCGGTCTGGTTGGCTCCACGGGATTCAGCACAGGGAATCACCTGCATTTTGAAGTTATTGAAAACGGTAAAAAAATAGACCCATTAGGCTTTATTACGATTGAAAATTAAGCAAAGGCAGGATATTTAACTATGAAAAGCAAAGTTCAAACCGTGAACCGAGTCAACTATGAACAAGTGGATACCATCGTTAGCAGCGATATCGTATTTGTGGGAGATATCACTTCGGGGGGTTCGATTCGATATGAAGGCAATCTGAAAGGGACCATCAACATTTCCGGCAATCTGATCGTAGGCAGAAACGCTTTGATCACCGGCACGATCAAAGCCTCCAACATTCATATCATCGGCACCGTTGAAGGCGATGTCAAATGCGAACAACTTAAAATCCTTTCCACGGGCAAAATCACCGGCGATGCGGAAGTACAGAGCATCATCATCGATGAAGGCGCAACCTTTATCGGCAATTGCCGTACGCTTGAAGAATCAACGAAAGACCCCAGCATTAACGAAATTCTCAACGTAGTGGAATAAACTTCATTTAAGGACAAAGGCGTATAGAGCGCCTTTGTTTTTTATTGTAAACGCATAAAAAAAGAGTTCTGCTTGATGCAAAACTCTTTTTATTTTATTAAGCGAATACTTTTTTGATGCGTTCCATTGCCCAGTCGATATCTTCTTTTGTGATCACAAGCGGGGGCGTAAATCGGATCGTTTTATCGTGCGTTTCTTTGGCAAGTATGCCTTCCGCCATTAATTTTAGGCAATATTCTCTTCCGGACGGAGAATCAGCCGTTACTTCCACGCCGATCATCATTCCGCGGGAACGGATCTCTTTGATATGTGGGCTGTTCATGGCTTTTAATTGGTCCGCAAAATACTGGCCGAGCTTCTGAGCGTTCTCTATCAAATTCTCTTCGATCAAAACATCCAGAGCCGCTACAGCGACCGCGCTTGCCAGCGGGCTGCCTCCGAAAGTTGAGCCGTGATCGCCCGGGGTGAATACCTGCATAACATTGCTGTTGCATAGCATGGCCGATACCGGCAGGATGCCTCCGCTTAAAGCTTTGCCTACGCAGATCATGTCGGGCTGAATGCCCTCATGCTGAAAAGCGAAAAGCTTTCCTGTTCTGCCCAGACCGGTTTGAATCTCATCCAGAATTAGCAGAACGTTGTTTTTATCAGCGATTTCTCTTAATGTTTTTAAGTATCCGTCAGAAGGGATGATCACACCGCCTTCGCCCTGGATCGGCTCCACGAGAATGCCGACCGTATTTTCGTTGACTGCATTTTTGATCGCTTCGGCATCATCATAAGGTACGATGATAAAACCGGGTGTAAGCGGCCCGAAACCGTCTTTGTATTGTTCGTCGGAAGAAAAGGATACGATCGTTGTGGTTCTTCCATGAAAATTGTTTTCGCAAACGATGATTTCGCCTTTGCCCTTGGGAACGCCTTTGATTTTTTCGCCCCATTTCCTGACCGCTTTCACTGCGGTTTCTACGGCTTCAGCTCCGCTGTTCATCGGCAGCGCCTTTTCAAATCCTGCAAGACCGCATAATTTTTCTAGCATATCGCCCATTTTATCATTATGGAACGCTCTTGATGTGATGGTGATTTTATCAAGCTGTTCCTTTGCTGCTTTAACGATTTTGGGATGCACATGTCCCTGATTCACCGCGGAATATGCGGCAAGCATATCCATGTATCGGTTTCCTTCACCGTCCCAAACCCATATGCCCTCCCCTTTTGTGATGGCCACTTCCAAAGGTTTATAATTGTTGGCGCCGTAGTGATTGGCTTTTTGTATCGAATTCATGAATTCCTCCTAAAATTATAGAGATAACGTAGCGCACATGACCGCTTTAATGGTGTGAAGCCTGTTTTCGGCTTCGTCAAAAACTTTGGAATAACGGCTTCGGAAGACCTCATCGGTTACTTCCATTTCATTAAGCCCGTATTTTTCAGCTACTTCTTTGCCAGTTTTTGTCAGGTTATCATGGAAAGCAGGCAGACAATGCAAAAAGATCACATTGTCGTTTTTAGTCGCATTCATCATATCCATATTGACCTGATAATTTCTGAGCAGCTTA
>DAITPG010000171.1:0-5551 GCA_036833715.1 Eubacteriaceae bacterium
CAAGCTCGGGATTCAGGCTTCGCTTTACCAGATTGACGGTATTCATTAATTGACTGACACCTTCCAGCGCATAATATTCGCATTGGATTGGGATCAAAACACCCGATGCTACCGCCAACGCATTGATCGGAAGCAATCCAAGGGACGGAGGGCAGTCGATCATAATATAATCATAATCATTCTTTACAGGCTCCAAAGCTCTTTTCAGTATGGTTTCCCTTTGCAGGATATTTGACATCTCGATTTCTGCGCCTGCCAAATCTATGCTGGCCGGGAGTATGTCCAGATTAGGAAAAGATGTTTTGACGATCGCATCTTTTGCGGTAACTTCATCGATCAACACATGATAAACACTCTTTTTTAGATTTTTCCTGTCAATATTAAGGCCGCTGGTTAGATTGCTCTGCGGGTCAAAATCGACCGACAAAACCTTCTTGCCTTTTTCAGCAAGGCAGGCGCATAAGTTAGCGCAAGTCGTCGTCTTGCCTACGCCTCCTTTTTGATTGAATAATGCTATTATTTTACCCATGTGCTCCTCCGTGGTGGTATGATACATATTTTAACATATTTTTCGCTTTATTGGTATCGATTGTTTGTAAATCTGCAAACTTCCATGTTTCACGTGAAACATATGGCTGAACGGTCAAAGATGTTTCACGTGAAACATCTTTGACGCTTTCTATGAACAAAAGCAAAAATATGATATGATACTCATATAGAAAAGAAAAGGACAGGGTTATGGAACTTATCAAGAAAAAGACCTATAAATTATTTTACGGCGGCTGTGATATGAACGGAGATATCAAGCTGGGGAAATTGGCAGAACTGTTTTCGGAACTTGCGGATGAACAAGTAGATGAACTGACTGAGTATTATCCGTTTTTATATGACAAAAATAAACGCTGGATATTGGTGAGGTATCATTTTGAAATCAAGCGCTTAATCAAAGCGGAAGAAACGTTCACTGTTTCTACTTATCAGTCCCATTATTCCAAATTCACGTGCATAAGAAGCTATTCGGTCAACGATGTATATGGAACTCAAATCATCAGTGCAGATTGCCAATGGGTTATGATCGATGCGGCAAGCGGCAGGATATGCACCGTACCGAAGGAATACAGCACCCTAACAAACTGTATTGATGCAGCTAAAAAAGAGCTGGTAAGGCTTGATGATTTTGAGATTGAATATGAACAAGAGCTGGCTATGAGATACGATGATTATGATTATAATAACCATGTGAACAATACCAAGTATTTTTCTTTTATAACCGAACCCAAAAACAACCTCGCCATGACATGGAAAAATTTAAAAAGGATCGACATTAATTACAGGCAGGGAATGGCAATGGGTTGTATCTATAAAATGGGCATTTTGCAAGAAAGAAACAACGATGAAATAACTGTCTTTCAAAAATTTTATAAGGGCAATGAAACCTCGGCCATAATGAAATGCGTTTGGCAATTAAACGAGGTAGAAAGATAATGGCTGTCACGATCATTAGCGTCGGAAAGATCAAAGAGGATTATATTAAAAAGGGCATCCAAGATTATGCGGACCGCATTTCATACTATTCAAAGATCAATATAGTCGAAGTGCCGGATGAAAATTCAGATTTTGATAAAAATGCGGCGATTACGGCCGAAGGTAAAAAAATTCTTGACAAAATCCCAAACAGCGCCTATGTCATCGTTTTGGATATTGGCGGTATAATGCTTAGCAGCGAAGAATTTGCAAAAAAAATTCAGGCTATTTACACAGCCGGAAAAAGCAATATCTGTTTTATTATCGGAGGGTCTGCCGGACTCGGCGACAACGTGAAAGCAAAAGCCGATTTGCTTTTTTCCTTTTCACGTTTAACATTTCCTCATCAGCTGTTTCGAATGATCCTACTCGAGCAGATATATCGTGCGTTTAAAATAAACAGCAATGAAACTTATCATAAGTAAATATCTAAAAATGTAAGTAATACGGGTGGGACAATTGAGCAAAGAAATAGGAGCTTAAATATTCATAGTATTTTATATCAAAATTTTGGGGAATAATATCATATAATATTTCCCGGGAAATATCGTATTCCGATAATAACAGAAAACAAAAACCCGCAATTAAAGCGGGCTTTTGCATATTAACATTAGGCATTCTTAAGTCTGCGATCTATTTTAAGCTCTTTATATTTCATTATGGTTTGTGCTGCGCCTTCTACTCCCACGGCGCTGGTATCAATGCATAAATGATAATTATCGACGCTGTCCCATTTTTGGCCTGTGTAGAATTCATAATAATTGGTGCGGTTCTTTTCGGTTTTGATTATTTTTTCCTTGGCTTCTTTGTCAGAACAATTAAATTCTTTTTTTATCATACGGATCCTGTCATCCAGCTTTGCTGTTATAAAAACATTAATGCAATTGGGATACTGCCTCAGCACATAATCTGCGCACCTTCCAACGATCACACAGGAACCGCGGTCTGCGAGGTTTTTGATCGCGTCAAACTGCGCTAAAAATATTTTATTGTTTAGTGGCATTTCGGTCGGATAATCGGCCGAAACAAAATAACTTAAGAAAAGATTTTCGTTTTTTTCATCGTTTTCTTCAATGATTTCCTGATCTATGCCGCTTTCCTTTGCTGCTTCATAGATCAATTCTTTGTCATAAAAGGGAATCTGTAATTTTTCTGCCAACAGTTTACCGACAGCTCTTCCGCCGCTGCCATATTTTCTTCCGATGGTAATAATAATTTGATCGCTCATCCTTTGTCCTCCCTAGATTTATGAACTCTTTTAATCCTTCTTGATCTCTAGCAAATATTTTCCGTAATCCGTCTGGCCGATGCTCTGCGCCAGCATCAGCATTTGGTCATGGGTTATAAAACCCTGTTTGTAAGCCGCCTCTTCCACGCTTCCGATCATCGTATGGTTTTCATCCTGCAATTCTTTGATCTTAAGCGATGCCTGCAGGATGCGCTCCGGTGTGCCAGCATCAAACCATACTGTATCCTCATTGAACAGAGCCACCTTTAACTGTTTTTGATCCAGGTAAACCTTGTTTACATCCGTGATTTCCAGCTCCCCCCTAGCGGAAGGCTTGATGCTTTTTGCAGCCTCAACAACATGATTATCATAAAAATACAGGCCGGGGATAATATAATTTGATTTTGGTTTTACAGGTTTTTCTTCGATGGACAATACATTGCCGCATTCATCAAATTCTACGACTCCGAATTGAGAAGGGTTGTCTGAAGGCAGGCCGAATACCATGGCTCCCTCCGTTAAGCTACAGCAACCGGAAATTTTATCAATAAAATCAGCACTGTAAAATAGATTGTCGCCCAGCATTAAGCAAACGGAATCATTTCCTATAAAACGCTCACCGATAAGAAATGCGTCCGCGATGCCTCTTTGTATGTACTGGACCGTGTATTCGATATGGATACCCAATTGGGAACCGTCACCCAATAACATTTGAAAGGATGACAGATCCTTTTCGCTGCTGACGATCAATATTTCTGAAATACCGGCGTCGATCAAAACTGTCAGCGGATAATAGATCATCGGCTTGTCGTAGATAGGAATCAGCTGCTTATTGATGACCTTGCATGCCGGATAGAGTCTTGTGCCTTTACCGGCCGCTAAGATGATACCTTTCATAAAAGTCTCCCTGCATATTAATATGTTCTGATATATAAATGATACTTAAAAACAACAGCGGTGTCAAGGTCTGTGAAGATAAGCATAATAAAATCAAAATAATTAAAAATGGATAGAATCATCAGTAAATGAAAATACTGTAAATATATTGCTGTAAGGAGACAACCAATGACTGTTTCTGTATGGGAAGAAAATAGCCAATCAGACATAAATAACAATGTTCTTAAAAAGGATATCTCAACGGACATTGCGGTAATCGGTGCCGGTATAGCCGGTTTATTAACCGCATACGAGCTTACCAAGTATGGCAAAGAGGTTATAATTCTTGAAGCAAATACAATCGCAGGGGGCGTTACAAAAAACACCACCGCAAAAATAACATCGCAGCACCGCCTTATTTATGAAAGATTGATCAAGCAATTCGGTAGGGAAAAGGCAAAGCAATACGCCGATGCGAATGAGCGGGCTATCAAAGATATAGCGCAGATTATAAAGGACAACTTGATTGCTTGTGATTATGAAGAAAAAGAGGCTTACGTATATTCGCTGGAGGATAACGAAAAAATTAAACGAGAGGCGGACGCCGCGGCCTCCCTTGGTATAAAGGCGGATTTTGCGAAGACAGAAATGCTTCCTTTTGAAACTAAAGGCGCTGTCCGATTCTTGGAGCAAGCGCAGTTTGACCCCTTAAAATTTCTTCTTCCGCTCTCTAAAAAATTGACGGTATACGAAAATACAAAAGCGCTGAATATCGAAGATAACATTATCTATACGGACCGATTCAAAGTCAAAGCAAATTCGATCGTAGTGGCGACCCATTATCCCTTTTTAAATGTGCCGGGCTTTTATTTTTTAAGAATGCACCAGGAACGTTCCTATGTAATCGCAATCGAAAATGCTCAACAGATCAATGGTATGTTCATTGATGAAAATGAAAAAGGCTATTCATTTCGAAATTACAAAAATCTTTTGCTGATAGGCGGTGAGGGCCATAGGACCGGAGAATCCGTCGAACAAAGCAGATATGAAGCCTTAAGGAACGCTTCAAAGCAATGGTATCCTGAAAGCGAAGAAATATATCATTGGTCGGCACAGGATTGCATCAGCGTCGATGAAATACCATATATCGGACAATATGCGCAGTCGACACCCAATATCTACGTAGCGACTGGTTTCAAAAAATGGGGCATGACCAATTCAATGGCGGCAGCTACTTTGATTGCAGATAAAATTATGGGAAAACAAAATAAAAACTGCGAAATTTTTGATCCGCATCGCTTCAATATCTCTGCTTCAGCACAAAACATGCTCAAGGACGTTAAAGAAACCGTGAGCGGGCTGGCTTCGCAAATATTTAAAATTCCGGATGAAAAAATGGCGGATATCCAAAAAAACAGCGGCGCCATTATTGAGATGGACGGAGAAAAGATCGGCATTTACAGGGATTCAGAAGACCGGTTGTTTAAGGTATCGGTGAAATGCCCGCATCTTGGCTGCGAATTGGTTTGGAACCAGGATGAATTGTCTTGGGATTGCCCGTGTCATGGTTCCCGGTTTGATTATAAAGGAAAAGTGATCGACAATCCGTCGATTAAAGATTTGGAAGTACTGTAGATACGGATGGCAAGATATTATTTTGAAGGATGGTATTTCAAACACCAGTTTGAATCTGACACGGTCGCTTTGATTCCGGGGTACAATATCGGCTCAAGCGGAAAACCGAAAGCCTTTATACAATTTATAAGCAATCAAACAGCCTATTATTTTAACTATGATTATTTGGATTTTATTTATGTAAAGAAACCGTTTCATTTACAAGTTGGTGACTGTGTATTTCAAGAAAAAGGAATTGATATTGACATGCAAAACAAATCCGTACGCATTAAAGGGCATTTGGAATAC
>DAITPG010000172.1:0-5540 GCA_036833715.1 Eubacteriaceae bacterium
ACCACCAATTTTGTCCTTCGCCGTTTCCCAGAATAACACGCACAGCAAGATAGCTTCCCGCGGGAAAAATAATATCGCCGTATTTTTTTTCGGGAAAGTCGCTCGTAACGATCTCAATTTGGGCGCCGTAGCTAAAACCGTATTCGCTAAGAATGGTTTCGGCGGTTTTTTGAATTGTGTCTTTGTGTGACTCGGCATAATCGACGGCTTTTTCTATGCCTTCCATTTCGCTTAGGTCGAGTGTGAATTCCGCTACGATTGCGTCGCGTACCTTAGTTTTAACCGCTTGGTCTTCCGCGCTGTCGCTGTTGGCAAGCACATGAAGCCTTAGCACCTGCTCGCTGAGCTGTGCCTGTGACATGGAATCGGCATGATTGAGCAAAAACAGGCTGTCGGATTCCGGCTTCGAACCGGGCAGTATGACATCGCTGCATAAGGAAATTAAGATTATAAAAAGAGATAGGGCTGATTTCATGATTCCTCCGAGATGTACTTTTCTGTTTGTGTCATTATGGACCATAATTTAAACGTTTAACCCAATAATTTTTAGACAGTTGCATTAAAAAATATAGCTAAGAAATGAAAATGATGTATAATAATCGATATATGAGGTGGGTGAATGTTTGAAAAACTGAAAGAAACGGTCAATGATAATATTTTGAAAAAATCAAATGAGCATATAAAAACTATTAAGAAAATCAATAAAAAAAATCAAAAAAAAGTTCGTCTTTTAACCCTGATTGCTTGCATCTTCATATTCGTGGCAGTGATGATTACGGGTAACTTTACGATGATTATGGCTATGATGGGCATCGGCACAAGTAATTTTCAAGGGGATTTTTCCGGCAACAGGAAATTTCAAAAACTGTCTATCAAAGAAACACTTTACGACAATTTAAACGCAAACATCAATTTCTCCGACCAAAATGTGATCAATATCCTTGTTTTCGGCTTGGATGAAAGCGAGGAGCGTGACGGTTCCTACAGCGTGTTCCGTCCGGATACGATCATCCTTGCTTCCATCGACCTAGAGAAAAAAACCATACAAATGGTTTCCATACCGCGCGATACGTATGTTCCGATATACGGCAGAAACGGAAAAGACAAGATCAATGCCTGTTTTTATTACGGAGCCATCGGCAAGGATACGCCCAAGGAAGAATTTGAGGGTGGTGTCAATTGTTTAAAAGGCACCGTAAGCGAGCTTTTAGGCGGTATTCCGATCAATTATTACATCGGTATCAATATGGACGGAGTGCCTAAGGTTGTTGATACGATCGGCGGAGTAAGCGTTAACGTTCATACTACCATCTATGAAAAAAATAGCAATGTCGTAAGCATCCCGAAAGGGGAGCAGATTTTGGACGGAGCGCATTTTTTATGGTATGCCCGATACCGCGAATATGCCATGGGGGATATCGGCCGTGTCGAAGTGCAGCAAAATCTGATGAAGGCATTATTTAAACAAATGACCAGCAGTCAATCGATCATGAAACTGCCGAAAGCGATTTCGCAGGTCTTTGATATCATCGAAACGGATATCAGTTTTAAACAGATCACTTCGCTGGCTTTCGCTATGAAGGATTTCAGTATCGACAATCTGAAAACGGCTACGGTTCCGGGTACCTTTGGGAACTATTACAAAATATCTTATTGGGTAGTCAACCAATATGAACGGGTTGAACTTATCAGTGAAATGTTCGGAATCACCATCAGCCCATCCGAGCAAGACCCCAAATACCGCGCAGTCGAGGAACCGCCGGCCACTCCTGAAGTACCTACCCAATGATCAATCTTATGACTGTGATTCTATCAATTTATTAATGCAGCGTACACAATTAATCTTGCTTTAAGATGATTTGATTTTTGAATCATCTTTTTTATTTGTCTGCACTTTAAACTGCATAAAAACAATCAAGAATCCTCAAACTATGTTTTAAGAGAACGGAGTTTCTTTATGAGCGATAAAGTAACAAACAGACAAATATTTTTTATGCTGGTGCTTCTATTAAGCTCGTTTTCGACGCTGGATCTTCCGCGCTCGATGGCACAGAGCGACGGAAGGAGCTCTTGGGTTTCGATCCTTATCATCTCTTTGATTTATGCCGTATCGGCTTCCATGATCGCAAAAATGAATAAGGCGCATGAGGGTGAGGTTTTTTTTGATTACGGAAAAGAGCTTGCCGGGAAATTTACGATTACGGTTGTTACCCTATATTATTTGGTTTATTACTATATGATCGCTATTTATCTGGACACTAAAATGGTGCATTTTTTGCAGGCCAATTTTTTGCCCAAAACTCCCTGCATGGTAATGCTGCTTTTTGGGATCCTGCTTTATTCCTATGCGATAACCAAAAGGCTGACGATCATAGCCCGGCTTGCCGAGCTGATCGGGATTGCGTTTTTGATCATGATCGTTGCCATCAGCATTGCCATGCTGTCTACGGGAATGGTCTATAACATCCTGCCTTTGATCAATTTAAAAGAAATCAGCGGAAAAGCTTTCAAGGATCTGATCATTCCATTCGGGGGGATAGAATTGCTGCTGGTTTTGCCTTTTTGGAAAGAAAATAAAAAGGTTGTAAAAACCGTCTTTTTTACCTTATTATTTATCGGTTTTTTATACGTATTGGTCGTACAAAGTACAATCTTGACTTTGGGAATCAACAATACGATGACACTGAACGACAGTTTTATTGAAGCGTTGCGCGCTGTCGAGATTCCTATGATCGAACGATTGGATATTTATTATCTGACCTTTAATTTGAGCGCACTGTTTATGGAAATGATTCTGCTTTATACCATGATCATCGAATTCGCATCTAAGCTGCTTCCTAAGGCGAAACGAGGAGTTTTATGTATCTATATCGGAGCAATATCCTTCACGTTATGTTTTATAAAATCGAAACTTGAAAACGTTGATCAGTTTTTTTTGAAGGCTTTGCCTGTCTTGGCGATTTTATCGAGTTTTATTATTCCTTTCGTTTTTTATATCGCCGACCGAATGGCACAAAGTAAACAAAAGGAAAAAGGGTAATCGTATTCGACTGTTCGATTGAATTGAGGTGAAAATGATTGAAAGATATGAGATTTATGCGACATAAATTTTATAGAGGCGCCGTATTATTGGTTTTTTGCTTTTTTATGCTTACGATCGGAGGCTGTTGGGATTCAAAAGATATTAACGAAAAAGCGATTGGAACCAGCGTGATCATTGATAAGCAAGAGGGCATCTATTATATCTATTTTGAAATCGCGAATATCGAAGCAAGTTCAGGTTCTACCGATAAAACCGAACTTACCGAATATATATATTTGAAAAGTCAAGGTAAAACGATCGCAGAAGCACGCGAGAATCTGGATCATCAAGTAAAGCAGCCGATCTATCTAAGCGCTATTCGTACTTTGATATTGACCGAGAGATTTGCGAGCGAAGATTTGGTTGAATATCTGTACCGCTTAAGAGATGACGAGACCTACAGAAAAAAAACAGTTACAATTATCACCGATGAGGAACCGGAATCGCTTCTAGATGCAGCTCACCTACAAAATTTTTCAGTAGGCATTCAAATCGATGATCTGTTGAATAAATTGGATGAGCAGGGCGAATCATTTTCGAGAACGACCTTGCGAGTGCTTGAGAACTTGACAAGCAATTATACGGGATTTTTGCTGCCTTGCATAGGTTTGCAGGATGATATTTTAGCTTTGAAAGGCTTCAGCGTAGTAAAAGATACAAAGGTGACCGGTTTTATACCGACAGAGGAATCAAAGGGAATCGTTTATATGAAGGCCGATAATGTTAGTTTGGTTTATACTGTACCTTATAAAGAGGTTGTTTACACGATTGGCATTGAGATGAAGAAAAGAAAAGTCAAACCGAGTTATATGAATGATCAGATGAAGTTTGATCTGGAGTATGAAGTGGCAGCACAAATCAAATATGGCAATAAAAAACTGCCTTACAATTTGGAAGAACCCGACCTCGAAAAAATGGAACAAGTATTGAGTCAAATCATTGAAGACGAAATATTAACGGCGCTTGAAGTTTCGCAAAAAACATATCAATGCGATTATCTTCAATTTGATGATGAATTCCGCATAAAATATCCGAATGAATTTAGGAAAATGGATTTTGCTACCGCATATTTGGAAGCTTCTTTCATCGTTAACGTTAAGGTAAAGCTTAAATTTGAAGATATGATGGACTACGGAACCTATACTTTGAAATGAGGCAATATATTGAAAGAGAAATTAAACTATCAAGCAGTCATAAAGCAATTAGATTCGAATGAATCAAATTTTTGCAGACGGATCATTCCTTTCCGGCACGCAGAAACGGCAGTTTATTACATTAAGCAGATGGTGGACCGATCCGCTATAAGCGAGAAGATCATTCTTCCTCTCATCGCGTACAGCGCCGGCACAAAAAATTCCATCGATGCGCGAATCGCGTGCGATTTTGTGATTTTTGCCGATGAATGCCAAATGGAACAAGATCCTTCAAGGATCGAAGAAACTATATTATCGGGCATGGTCGTTATTTTATTTTCGAACGACGAACATTATCTGGTGATCAATTTCAAAAAAATACAGCAGAGGCCTATATCTCCGCCATCGCTCAATTATACGGTGCGCGGACCGCAGGACTGCTTTACAGAGAATCTGGATACCAATCTTTCGCTTGTGAGATACAGAGTCAAGGATAAAAACTTACGGATCAAATATCACGAGGTCGGCAGGCGAAGCAAAACCCGTGTGGCTGTACTGTATATCGAAGATATCGCCAATGAACGCATCGTAATGGAAGTGCAAAACAGGATTGAAAATATTGATGTCGACGGAATCGGTGAATCGGGAGAACTGCAGGTATTGATGTCCGATGAAAAAAAGCTTTTTCCGCAGATGGGTATCATAGAACGTTCCGATATGGCGTATCATTCTCTGCTGGAAGGAAAAATCGTCATCCTTGTGGACGGAAGCGGGCTGGCCCTGCTGGCTCCGAAAGTTTTTGTGGAATTTATGTTCTCTTGCGATGATCGTTATGATAATAAATATTTCGGTCTGTTTTCTCGGCTGATGCGTTACACCGCTTTGCTGATCACGTTGATGGGATCAAGCGTATTTGTCGCCATAACTTCGTTTCATACGGATGTTTTACCCAGCGCGTACGCGATAGCTTTGGCCGAAATGCGATTAAAAGTTCCTTTCTCCGCACTGGTCGGCATGCTTCTTCTGGAATTTATCGTGGAGCTTCTCCGGGAAGCGCTCATCCGAATTCCCAAGCAGATCGGTCCCGCCATCGGTATCGTTGGCGCCACCATCATCGGCCAGGCTGCCATTGCTGCTGGCATTTTTAGTCCGCTTGGTCTGATCATCGTGGCAACATCGCTTCTGGGCTCCTTTGCCATCCCTGATTATACGCTGGTGACGCCATTTCGAATATTGAAATTCGGCCTCATCATCAGCACGGGATTTTTGGGATTTTATGGCTTTACCTTGTTTTTGACTTTAATATTGACGGAACTGGTTTCCAT
>DAITPG010000173.1:0-5520 GCA_036833715.1 Eubacteriaceae bacterium
CCCCGGTGGCGTAGTTTTTGATCCAGCCCTGCATAAGATCCCTAAAGCCTCCGGCGTACATGCGGAAGGAGATCTGTGAGGCGCCCAGAAACAGGCGGTAGCGGATGCCTTCCTGCGCAAGTTTCTCGCCCAATGCGAGGTCGTCGACGATGCTCCGCGCGGCGCAGGTATGCCCGCCGGCCGCGTCATAATCTACCCTGCCGATAAGAATGACCGGCCCGTACAGCCCGGCATAGGGGAGCTTAAATAAGGTGCCCGTTGCGTTGGCCGCTATTTGAATCATATTAAAAAAGAATGAGAACTGCTCGTAACCCTTTTGCGTTTGGTGGTAGGGCTGCACCGAAATCACGCATTGATTTTGCTCATAGGTCTGTATCAAACAGCGGAGCGCATCTGCGTGCATGCGCACATCGGCATCCAAAAACAAAAGGAGTTCCCCTTTTGCGGCATCGGCACCCTTTTGGCACGCCCACGCCTTGCCCGTCCAGTCCTGCGGCTTTTGGGTGACGGTGATCAGCTTTGCGCCGAAGGAGAGCGCAACCTGCGCGGTATCATCCGAGGAGCAGTCGTCCACGCAGATGATTTCATACGCGGCTGTATTCTGCGTCTGAAGATCGCCGAGCAGCAGGGCCAGATTGCCTTCCTCATTTCGCGCGGGAATGATGACCGAAACCTTTGATGGCGAAATTTTGCCTGCGTCCGCGTTTAACGTAGGGAAGCGGTAAAAAAGAATCAGACTCCCAGCCAATCCCGCCGCAATCAATAGTATGTGAAACAGCATGATGCCTCCGTTTTACGTCTTGTTTTATTTGAGTTTTTTCAGGACGGCATCGGCCGCAAGTTTTCCGGTGAGGATGCACACGGGAAGTCCCGAAGGGGAAAACGACCATTGCCCTGCCTGATAAACGTCGGGTATGGGTGTAAGCACCGATTTTGCGATTTTGGGCAGCCGTGTTTCGGCCGGCAGCTTTCCGTCGTCGAACGCCCATCCGGTGATGGCGCCCTGCGCGTTGCCGGTGACGCTTTCGAGGGTCAGCGGTGTGGAACACAGGCTGAACAGTATTTTGGACTTAAGACCGGCAAATACGGTTTCGTCCAAAATCCGTATCACGGTATCGATGCACAGCTGCTTGAATTCATCGTACCAACCGGCTTCCTTGATGCGTTTTACCGTGCGGTAATCCATCAGCGTGCTGACGATGAGCCCCGTTTGATTTTGAGGTGCAAGCGCAGGGTCGCGTAAAGCGGGGCAGGATATTTCAAAGGTCGTAAGTTTTAAATAGTCGGCAACCAGGCTAAACAGCTCTTGCTTATCGCCGCCGGATGCGAGCAATGCCGCTTCGGCGGAAGACAGCCCCGTCTTGGACGGCGTAAAAAAGAAATGCGCGCCGCCTTTTTGTTTAAAATAGTCAGGCGGAAGATCGATGCCCAAAAACACCGTAAGGATGGAATCCCCGCCGTCGTGGCTTTGCACCATGGCTTTTTGTTCCGCCTCTTTTTGCGTCGGACTATCTTGCGAAATGCTTTTGTACAGCTGCTTCGCATCGCACGCCCAAATCAGCTTTCGATAGAAAAAACTGCTTCCGTCCGCCGTGATCACACTGTTTTGTGTTTGGTCGACAGTGGTAATGGGCATTTCGGTTGCGATTTCACCGCCGTGCTTCTTGATAAACTCGGTAAGCCTGCCGGCCAGTTTTTCGGTGCCGCCGACGGGATAGCTGTAATCCAAATACTGACCGAAATAGCTGAGCGCAAAAAAGCTGGGCGTATTTTTAAAGAAATGCTGCGTGATGATGTCGATCAGCGAGCGGTTGCTTGTGAATTTGGTCAAATACTCGTTGACCGGCTCGCTGAGCGCGGATGCTTTTTTGATGTTCTTTTGATATTTTATGAGCCAGGGCAGCAAAGTTTTCATTAAATACCGCTTATCGCCCGCAATGTCCATAAACAGCGGATTATCGATGCCGTACAACACATCCATATATTCCATCACTTTATGGATTTCGCCCATGATTTTCGCGATATCCCCGGCGTTATCCGGATAACAGTCCGCCAGCATTTTTTCGTAATCCGAAAGGCTTTTTTGGGACTGCAGGCGGACGATGGCATCCCCGATGCCAACGGAAACGGGACTTTTCACAAATTCCATTTCGATGCCCAGCTGCTTGAGCATGGGAAACAAAATGCCCGAATTTTCAAAGGCGCGGATGCCCGCGTCAAATAAAAAACCGTTGTGTTCGAAAGAACTGACAAGGCCGCCCGTTTTGGGGTTTTTTTCGCACAACAGGACTTTGGCGCCGCTTTTGCTTAAGTAGGCCGCGGCAGTCAAACCGGCGGCGCCGGCGCCCGCAATAATCACATCGTATGCATGATCTTGTTTCATGTGAAGTCCTCCGCGCTCTGTTTATAGAAATCGATTAAGGATTTATGGCTAAATACTTTCGAATAAAAATAGATAAATGAAGTTGTAAAGTGCATGGCATTATTATTTGCCTATTCCCTTAAGATTATAAAGAAAGGTTTCTGAATCCATTTTACCATATATGTGCGATTTATCACAAGAGGATTGCGCTCGGAAAATGTGATATTTGGAATTATTTTAATTTAAATTGTCATAATATGATAAGCTATTTGAACCAAACTGAATCTGATACGCATAACTTCTAATTTTAAAAGGCGCAAAAAAAAGAAAACAATCCTAAATCATTGGGGTTGAAATCTATTATGTTCGAAAAAAATACGGCCGGGTTTGTTAACCGCGCCGCTTTAAGTAGTCAGATCGTTATGAGCCTTATCCAACGAATATGATAATGACAGCTTTTGAGATTTAGCGTTCCTTGTTCTGCTTCCACAAACTTTCGGTCAGAGCGTACTCCACACGATCCTTATACATACCCTCATGCAGCTGAAATCCCTTCAGTTGCGCTGTTTGGATCATGCCGCATTTTTGCATCACGCGTTCGGACGCAGCGTTTTCCTTTAAGCAGCCGCAGGTGATCAGCGTTACGTTCAGTTCCTCAAAAGCGAAGCGTATCAGTTCTTTCATCGCTTCGGCTGCGTACCCTTGCCCATGGAACTCGCTGCGCAGAAAATAGCCCATGCAGGCCGACTTTCCCTGCGGAAGAAGCGGCTTAATGCCAAAGCCGATTTCGCCGACATGCGCGTGCGTAAACCGGTCTTCGATGCGCAGAAAATATTCCGTTCTATCGGGCGCACCGATTGCGGCGATGGCGCGGTTGAGATTTTGAAGCGATTCTTCGGGCGTTCGTGTTCGGATTTCGGGAAGATAGCGCATGACCTTGGGATCGGACAACAGTTTGTGATGCGAGCAAAAATCCTCGGGTATGTGGTCGCGCAGCAACAGCCGCGGCGTGTATCGTTTGATCATTTTGATTTCCTTGTACATTTTGCTCAATGCCTATAGAATAGCAATCGATATACGTTGGAAACGTACAAAAATGCACCGCGCAAAATTTCGGTTTAGTTTATAACATTTGAAAAGGCTTCCGCAGCGGAAGCCTCATTTAGCAGAAACTTATCGGATGGGCGGTGTATCCATCATCTCAGGTACTTTTTTCAAAGTGCGTCGGGAACCATTTCCGACCTCGATAAGCCTGCATTTCATTATTATGATATACTAAAATTATAATACTACATTGTTTCATTTTCGTCAATTAAAATTTTTTTTAGCCGTCCACTGTAAAGTCTGCGTTTCAGCTTTGCTTCTTGTAACGTGTACATGGTAGATATGTATAGGTATTCGCCTGCTGAGTCGAGTTTTATACCTATCAAAACGTTATCATCATATATTTTTACCAGTTCGATGCTGTCTTCACTTTCGTTTGGGTTAATTCCGATATAATCGGGATGTTGTACGATATCCGGCAAGAATTCTAGGTATTTCAAACAATCAGAATGATTTTGCCTATTAAGATGGACTGACAAGCCTTTTGAGCAGTAGATCCCTTTTAATGGAATACTTATATTCATTAATCGGTTGAATTCTTTTCGGTAATTACCGATGTAGATTAATCTGTCGTTATCCAATACGATATTCCTCATCAACTATACTGTTGAACTATTGGATGGATGGAACAAAAGTCCTTTAATACCTTTTAAAATTAAAATTAATTCATCAGCCTTCTTACAATCGGCGATATCTCCTCAAAAGCGTGCGCCGCTTCGCACGGCCTGTCCACGCTTCCGAAGCCGTACGCCGCGTGGACAAAGGGCACGTTGGCAAAATCCGCGGCTTCGCAGTCGGACTGCGTATCGCCCACAAACACGGCTTTGGTTATGCCGTTTCGCTTCATCACGCTTGCGATGTTCTCCCCTTTGGGTCTCTGTGTTTTGCCGAAGCTTTCGAAATCGGCAAAATATTTGTGCATTTCATGCACATCGAGAAAGGTTTGGATATAGCCGTCCTGACAGTTGCTGACGATAAAAAGCGTATAATCACGCTGCAGCTCCGTAAGCGTTTCTCCCAGCTTGGGAAACAAAATGCCGCCGTTTTGGCGCAGAAAGAGCACTTCCTCTTCAAAGCATTCGTTGATGACCGAAATGCCGTCCTCCTCCGATAGCTGCGGCAGCAGGGCAGCAGCGATGCCGTACACCGTTTTACCCATCACCCCGCGGATATCTTTAAGAGTAAGCGCGCGGCCGATGTTTCTTCGTTTGAATACCTCGTTCCAGGAATCGGTGATCTGATACGTGGAATCCCACAGCGTGCCGTCTAAGTCAAATAAAATGCCTTTTTTCATTTATGCCCTCTGTACTGTTATTTGTCTTTGGTTCGTGTCGATCATTTACTTCATTGTAACCGAAATTCCCTCGATATGCAAATGATACGGATCTTATCGCAGCAAATGAAGCGCCAATCATTGGATTGCGTATCTTCAATCAAAATATGGTTTCAATGACGGCGGCGGCTGCGGTGTATAATAAAGACATGCAAACAGCAAAAGCTTTACAATCCGTTTGGAGATCGACGGCTTTTATAATGGCGGTAGACAGGCCGATAAAATTATGGCCGCATCGATTTCAGCATTGGACGTTTTAAATAAAAGGCCGAAGAAACAATAGTCCGCTTTCAATTTGCAATGTCAGAAACGGATCATTTTTTGCACAAGCATGAAGATTGACAGTATCACAACCAATCAAAAAAGGATTTGCCATATGAGCAAGTCCTTTTATGTTAAATCATAAATATCAAAATTTTATTTCATCATATTGGTGACCTTGGTGCGTTTGAGCAGCGCGGCCGCGGGAACGCCGAGGGCGATGCCGACCAGGTTGAGGATCACTTCGGTGGGTACGCTGGCAAGCGGCACGATCCAGTTGCCGTATAAAATGACCTCCGCGAGATAATAGCCGCCGACGTCGATGATGCCCGCAAGCAGAAAACCGATGACGGTGCTGAGAGTTTTATTGGTTTCCCTTTTCAAAAACAGGCCCATCACAAATACCTGCGTAAAACGGATCACCAGCGTAAACGGCGACCAGATGGCCCACGGGCTCAGC
>DAITPG010000174.1:0-5501 GCA_036833715.1 Eubacteriaceae bacterium
GTTTTACCGGCGATCTCCTGTCCCGGTATCGATCTTGAGGTAGTTCCGCCGTGCACAACATCAATTAATGCTGAAGTGACGCAGAAGGCTGTACCCGTTGTCATTACTTGTACGGTTTCCTGAGTGGAAGTCAAGATCGTTGTTCCTTCGCTGTTGGTAACTTTGGTATAAAAGGTGGGTGTTTTGCGCCAACCTCCGTTCGGGAAGGCTGTATAAGCGCTTGCTACGGAAAGCGGTGTCTGTCCGTATGTATACCCGCCCAGCGCCAAGGCCGCGGCTCCTCGGTCATTATCATCTATTTCCAAACCGAATTTTTCCGCGTAGGTAATGGAATTATCGATACCCACCTTGATCTGGGCCAGTACCGCCACTATATTGATTGAATTGGATATCGCTTTTCGAACGGTCGTCATGCCGGTATATTCGGACGGGGTATTGACGACACGCCAGCCGCCGAAATTAAGCCGCACATTATCAAAGGTGGTGCCTAAAGTCAATATGCCCAAATCAATGCCCGGGCTGTAAACCGTCAACGGTTTGGTCGTCGACCCGATCTGGAATTTCTGCAGCGCGCGGTTCATGGTGAGGCTGGCCGTTTTGTCGCGTCCGCCGATAATGCCAACGACATATCCGGTTTCATTTTCAATGACTGATCCGCCTACCTGCGGGATATATTCCTTACCGGTAGCTGCGGACGCCGCTTCGGCAGCATAGCTTGCGGACGGGAAGTTGTCATCGTCGGCTGCCTGCTCTTCCAGCGCCTTTTGAATAATAGGGTCGACGGTCGAATAGATTTTGAGTCCGCCGTTTAAAAGAAGGTTGGTTGCCGCGTCACTGGAGTAATTATATTTAGCCATAATTTCATCCAGAACCTGATTATAAACGGCATCCGTAAAATACGTATAGGTTGAGCCCACATTGGGGAGGATCAATCCGATCAAATTGTTTTCAAGCTCGTTCTTGGCGATCTGATATTCTTTTTCGCTGATATTACCCAGCTCGTACATTTTATAAACTACCGTAAGCGCTCTTTCCTTGTTGTCTGAATCATATCCCACAACAGTATTGCCGTTTGCGTCGGTCGTTGTTACGATATAACTGTCGCCCTTGGTACCGTCCTCTTTCACTTCATACTCATAATCATATGGATTATAAAAGGTCGGAGAATTGATGATAGTTGCCAATACAGCCGATTGAGCGATGCTGAGCTGGCTTACGTCCTTGCCGAAATACACATTGGCGGCGCTTTGGATTCCCCATGTGATCGACATATTGACTTTATTTAAGTACGCTTCCAGAATCTCGCGTTTATCCATTTGATTTTCAAGCTGATAAGCGAGCTTCCATTCCATGACTTTTCGCTCGATCGATACCGCGCTTGTCAAGTGCGTCATTTTAATCAGCTGCTGGGTGATGGTACTGCCGCCGGGCCCGTCGGTAGAGCCGCTGAACAAAACGTTCAGCAGGGCTTTGCCTGTGCCGCGGATATCCACGCCGTGGTGGCTGTAATAACGCTGGTCTTCGATCGAAATAAAGGCCAGCTGAACGATTTCGGGCACCTCATCTATAGAGATGGGAATACGGCTTTCAATGCTTTGCAATTCCTGATAGGGACTGCCGTTGATGTCATAAATCATTGTGGAAGAAGTAAATGTGAACTTGTCCAAATCCAACGGCGGAGCCTGAATCATCCATGTGATGATGACGCCGAGACCGATAAGGCCTATTACAACTAAAGATCCCAACGTAATAAATAATGCCTTTTTAAACTTAACCTTTTTCGCAAACTTGATGCGCTCCGGGCTTTGAGGCTGTTCTTTATCCGCTGATTTATTTTTTGTATCTACTTTTCGCTTGGTTATTTTTTTAATTCTGATTTTTTTCTTGCCGAATTTTATTACTTTGCCGTCGTCTTTTTTTGGTTCCTGCGGCATATTTTTATTATCGCTCATGAAAAAATTCCTCCGGCCCTTACGGGCAATTAATCAACTTATTATAATATTTTTACACCCTGATAGCAACATAAGGCCGTATATAATTAAATTTTAATCTTATTAAAAAACCGGCGTTCAAAAGACGCCGGTGAGTGGATAAGTTATTATTGTATCTTCAGCTTCATGACTTCTATGGCTTTTATCAGCTGCAGATCGCTTTCGTGAGGGATATTTTCAATTAAGGTTTTATCGTACTGTTCGCCCTTTTCAACGACATAATCCGGCGTGATGCCCACACCATGGATTTTTGTGCCCGACGGCACGTAGTATTCCCTGAAGGTGTATTTATACATGGAACCGTCCGTCATCGGTATCAATGTCTGCATGATACCTTTGCCGTAGGATTTAGTGCCTACGATGATTGCCGCCTTGTTATCCTGCAGCGAGGCCGCCACGATTTCCGAAGCGCTTGCGCTGTAACCGTCCACCATGCATATCACGGGTACGCTGATGGAATCTGCGTCGGATTTTTCAACCTGCTTATCATTTTTATTGTCCAAGGTATAGATGATATCCCCTTCGGGAAGAAGTTCATCGGCAATTTGAAGCGCATCGGAAACATTGCCGCCCGGATTCTGGCGCAGATCGAGGATCAATCCCTTCATTCCTTTGGCGGTAAGATCCTTGACAGCAGCATCGAATCTTTCATATGTGCCGTCGATAAATTCATAGACATGAATGTAGCCTATATTATTTTCGAGCATTTCAGAGGATACATTTACCTGCTCAATGACTGCGCGTCCAACTGTCAAAGTCAATTCTTCGGTGCCGCGGCGTATCCCGATTTTTACCGTGGTGCCTTCTTCTCCCTTGATCAGGGTTACGGCGTAATCAACCGTCGTATTAAGGAGCGATGTATCATCTGCAGAAGTAATGATGTCATCGATCTGTATGCCGGCCTTTTCAGCGGGCGAATTGGCAAATACTTTTGTAATCTGAACATTGCCTTCAGCATTATTCATAACTTGAATGCCGATTCCGACATAAGATCCGGATACGCTTTCTTTATACGCGTCAAACTCTTCCTTAGTCATATACGAGGAATAGGGATCGCCCGTGCCGGCCATCAAGCCTTTCAGCGCGCTGTCCCAAAGATCCTGTTCTTCAAAACCCCACAGATAATTCTCCTTCAGCTGCTCTTTTAAATAGATCAGTTTGTTGATATTTTCCGCGGTTACGGTATCATCCGCATCTACGATGATCGATTTTCCGGTAAGCACCGGATAATATCTGGCAAAGAAAAAAGTTACGATATTGGTGGTTAAGATAATTAATATCACCAGTACAAGGCTGACTATCTTTCTGCCTTTTCTTCTGTTGTCCATATGCATCCTCGGTTCTTTCTTTAGTTGGACTATGAGAAATGATGTCAAATCTGTCTGTATTATAGCACAATAATTATTTCGACAAAGCTTTTATGTAAAAGAAAAAATTAAGATTTCTTTTTAATTGTATGTTTAAACTTTCAACTTATTATCATTTATTTTATTCTTTGATTATGTTAGAATGATAGAAAAATCGGAGCAGTGGTATGAAGATCGGTTTTGGATATGACGTACACAGATTCGCCGAAAACAGGAGTTTGGTTTTGGGCGGAGTCACGATACCTTATGAATATGGCTTGCTTGGACATTCGGATGCCGATGTGCTTATCCACGCGCTGATGGACAGCTTGCTGGGCGCCTGCGCACTGGGAGATATCGGCACTCATTTTCCCGATACCGACAGTGCTTACAAAAACATCGACAGTATGCTGCTGTTACGGAAAGTGGCAATCATGATAAAGAATGAGGGATACTGTTTGGGCAACGCGGACATTACCGTCGTCGCTCAAAAGCCGAAGATATCCCCCTATTATAAACAAATCAGATGCAACATTGCCGATGCACTGCATACGGATATTAATAATATCAATGTAAAGGCAACTACCGAAGAAGGTCTTGGTTTCAGCGGAAGGCTCGAGGGGATCAAATGCTACAGCGTGTGCCTGCTTCAAAATTCGGAGGAACATCATGAAATTATTTAACACCGCCACCAACCAAAAAGAAATTTTTTCTCCGATCCGTCCGGATACGGTAAAAATGTATGTGTGCGGACCCACGGTATATAATTACTTTCATCTGGGCAATGCCCGCCCTTTTATCATCTTTGATGTGTTAAGGCGTTACTTTATCTATAAGGGCTATGATGTCACCTATGTGCAAAATTTTACCGATGTGGATGACAAGATCATCAAAGCGGCCAATGACGAAGGCATAACAAGCAAACAGCTCGCAGAAAAATACATCGACGCCTATTTTGAGGACGCGCGCGCATTGGGGATCAAAGACGCCGATGTACATCCCAAAGTGAGCGAGCACATTGCTGAGATCATTGCAACGGTCGAAAAGCTCATTGATAAGGGCTATGCATACAACCGTGAAGGAAATGTTTATTTCCGCGTTTCCGCTTTTAAAGAATATGGGAAGTTGTCTAAGCAATCCATCGACGATCTCCTTTCGGGAGCCAGAGTGGAAGTGAGCGACGAAAAAGAAAATCCGTTGGATTTCGCACTATGGAAAAAGAAAAAAGACGGGGAACCTTACTGGGAAAGCCCTTGGGGCAACGGAAGACCGGGATGGCATATTGAATGCTCGGCGATGAGCCAAAAATATCTCGGCGAAACCATTGACATCCACGGAGGCGGTCAGGATTTGATTTTTCCGCATCACGAAAACGAGATCGCGCAGTCCGAAGCGGCCAACGGTAAGGACTTTGTCCATTATTGGCTTCATAATGGCTATATCAATGTCGATGAGAAAAAAATGTCCAAATCGCTCAACAACTTTTTTATGATACGCGATATTTTAAGCGAATTCGATGCCGAAGTGGTGCGCATGTTTATTTTGTCGGTGCATTACCGCAATCCGCTCAATTACACTGCGGAGATCATGGAACAGTCAAAATATGCGCTAGAGCGCTTATACAATACAAAAAATGATCTTTTGTTTAAAATGGAGCATGCAAAGGTACAACAGGCGGATGTCGGCGAAAAAGCATGGATCGAATCCTTAAAACGATTCATCGGCGAATTTGAACAAGCGATGGAAGACGACATCAACACAGCGAACGCCATCAGCGTATTGTTTGAAATGGCCAAAGAAATCAACATACGGCTGCAGGATGACATTTCGGCCGAAGCTTTGGAAGACGCACATGAACTGTTTATGAAACCGGCGGTTATTTTAGGCTTGTTGTTGAAAAACAACGAATTGCCGGATGCCGACATACAAAAACTTATCGATGAACGTGAACAGGCACGCAAAGATAAAAATTTTAAACGTTCAGACGAAATCCGCGACGAGCTTAAGGACAAAGGAATAACACTCGAAGACACGCGAGAAGGCGTCAAATGGAAGAGAAACTGAAGCTCACCGATACACAGCTTACCTTGATGGGTTCCGGCGAACTGGCCTATCTCGGAGACAGCGTTTATGAAATGCAGATCCGCATGGGCTTGATCCTTCG
>DAITPG010000175.1:0-5496 GCA_036833715.1 Eubacteriaceae bacterium
GATTACGATACTGTGGATAAACAATATAAGTTAAAGGAATGGATATGAACCAACTAGATTTCAATTCAAGCATCGCAGCTTCGGTGCAGGCTACCAATCGATGGTTGGTCTTGTACTCCGCTAAAGAATGTGAAAAAAGAATACAACTACTAAAAATGGATAGATCGATATAAAACAAAATGATATAATTACAATCGGAATATAGAAATATACATATTTATGGGGGATCAAGATGGATGATTACAGAGAACCGAATATCCTTTATCTGATTTTCGGCATATTGCTTATTATCTTCGGACTTTTTTTGATAGGCGGAACCTTTCTGCCCGGTTATTGGGACAGCGGAGCGATGCCATGGCCGGTTTCTATTTAAAGAGGAGGGACAGGCATGGATCATAAAGAATATGAAAATCCCGAGCTTATAAAGCAGAAGGCGCGCATCAACAGACTTGTTTCGCGGATATGTGCGGGTATCGCGGTCGTTTTGTTCGGTATCGAATTTGTTGTTATAAGTAATGAACTAGTAAGTAATGAAAGCAGCCTCTTGGCAGATATCGTATTCGCTTATATATTTCCTATGGTTTCTATATTTTTTGGCGCTGCATTGCTTTTTACATATCTGAGCAGAAGCGCGATGTCAAGGTATCGGAAGATCACTGCGGATCGAATGATCGAGCAGTATCCGAGCGTCTATAACGAAAACATCGGAAGGCATACGCAAGAACCCGTCAGCAATCTGAATTTCGATGGGGGCATCCGTGTTTCGACCTTTTGCACCTATGAGGTTTTCGAGAAATTTTACCATTTTTCATTATTAAAAAGTAAATATCACGATACGCTGAAATCATTCATAGCGATCGGAATGCCGGTATTGATCCTGTTTTTGTTTATGTTTTCATTAAGTGAAATAGCCACTTTCTTGACTATCCTTTTTATTCTTTGTGTTTACTCCTATTTCAAATTGCCCAGGCAAACCTACAATGCTCAAATGAACATGCTGTACGGCAGCAGGGAATTTGTTTTCGGGAACGATGAAATAAGCATTGTTTCGATCACTCCGGGTTACAGTTTCAATTCCTCTCATAAGTACGATAATCTTTATAAAATTTATGAGACCAAGGATTTCATTTATGTTTATATAACCAAGTATTCCGCTCATATCGTTCGGAGGGCTGATATTTTCGGCCGTGAAAACGAGCTGATCCAACTTTTGAGCAGCAGGCTCGGCAACAGATATGTCAAATGTGTTTAGGTAAAAAAACGACGCGATAATAAAAAATACAGCTGATGAAAGAGGGTATTATGGAAATCCATGCGACTACATTTTTCGATTATGACTTATATAAAACCTATTATCGTTTTTCATTGGCCAGAGGAAAATATTATAAAGCCAAAACGCTATTCCTGCTGGCTTTAGTTTTGGTCATGATCGGAGTGACATATTGGTTGGGCACTTTTTTATTAACGAAATTTTTTTATTATATGATATTCTTTGTCGTTATGTTCGCATATTTCTCAATTACCTATTTCTTAATGCCCAAGATAGCCTATCAATCTCAAAAGAAGACCCATGATGGCATTTCTTTTGAATTCGTTTTTACTGATGAAGAAATGAAAATAAAATCTATAAATCCAATGTTCACAGTGGATGAGGCCCTTCATTACGAGCTGCTTTTCAAAATTTACGAAACCCAAAATTATATCTATCTTTTTATCCGAAAAAGATCTGCATATATCGTCAAAAAATCGGATATCATTGGCGATCCGTCGGAATTGACAAACCTGTTGCAAAATAGACTGGGAAAAAAATATATCAAATGCAATTGAAGCTCTGTCGATCATAAATAATTGTAACAAGGGAATGGGTAGCGGAATCCCGAATCCATAAGGCGGTGAAATGACCGTCTTTTTTTAATTGGAATTCTTTGTAACCCATAGTAAATACTGTCAGTTTAGGTAAAATCCTTTTTACTTGCCGCCTTAAATGTTACAATTATGTTACAAATAGGAGGTAGACGGATGAAAAAAATCAACAGACATCTGCGAAAACATCAAAAGAGGATCACAGCTGTTTGCCTTACGCTTGTTTTGAGCCTGTACGCCACCAGCTTTGTATATGCTTCAAAAAAAACGGTCACCATCTCGTCCGAGGAAATGCAGACACAGGTCGTATTATATGGCAGGGCCACCGCAGCCGACGCGCTGCTGCAGGCTTCCATTTCCTTAAATTCCGATGAACAGCTGAGCAAATCTCCGGATGCGGAGGTTTTGAATAATGAAACGATCCTCATCAAAAAGATCAACTCCGCCATTGAAACGGCAACAGCAGCAGCGGAGCAGGCTACGCAAAGCGAAGAGCAGACCCAAACGGAAGTATCCGCATCCATAGCCGCGGCACCGGAAACACAAACAAACGCATCTTCGGAGGATGCTGAGGAAGATACTTCGGGCAGTGACAGCAATGTGATACAGACTTCAGCGGGAGCGCTCACCTACTCGAAAAAGATCGAGGCAGTCGCAACGGCTTACGACCCCACGAGCTGTTATCCCTATGACGGCACCACCACCGCCGACGGATCAACGCCCGAGCAGTATCATACCATCGCCGCGTCTTCGCAGTATCCTTTCGGCACCAAAGTCTATATCCCGTATTTCGATGACGCGCCCAACGGCGGCATATTTGTAGTGGAAGACCGAGGCGGAGCCATTACTGGCGATAAGATCGACATCTTTTATGACAGCAACCAGGCGGCACTCAACTTCGGCAGACGCACCCTGACGGTCTATATTCTGGAATAACAGGCAAATATCGCCACAATATGTTAAATTATGCAAAAAAGCCTGCGAAAAAGGCAGGGATGATGTTACAATCGTGTTACAACCACGGAGGTAATATGGTCGCGGTCAAATCCTTTTTAAGGGCAAATCTACGCAAGATCGTTCTGGTAACGCTTTCGGTTTTCTTGTTTGTGATGAGCGCAAGTTACTTTTATTGCACGCGCAAAAAAGTTACGTTTCTCATGGGGCTTGAAAAGAAGCAGGTCTTCGTATACGGCTACAGCACGACGGCAAACGCGCTCGCGAAAGCGGGCATCGAGCTTGGCCCTTACGATAAAATCAATGTGGCTTTGGATCATTACGTTAGCGACAAGGACACCATCTACATCACCGAGCAGCAGGCTGAAAGCGTTGCCGAAGAGAATTACGCACTGGACGCACTTACCGTGAGCGTGAGCAGCGAAGTTTTTATCGGCGAGGAAAACGTGATCGCCACCTCGGGCGGGTTTTTGAAATATAAAGAAGTGATCGAAGTGGTTGCGACCGGCTATTGCTCCTGCCCCATCTGCTGCGGCCCGTATGACGGCAATTCGACAGCCAACGGATCGCACCCATACGCGCTGCATACGGTAGCTGCCCCCAGAACCTACGCTTTCGGCACGCATCTGTACATACCCTATTACAACGGGGCTGCCAACCACGGCTTGTTTGAGGTGGAGGATCGCGGAGGAGCCATACAGGGAAACCGAATTGATATTTATTTCAACACGCACGAGGAAGCGCTTAAATTCGGGCGGAGGACCTTAACGATCTATATTTTGAATTGACGATATTGGTTAAATTTTTCGCTAATCAAAAAGAAAATTAATTTTGAATCAGTTGTTTTCAATCGGTGGCAAATCTATTGCAGAACATGATATTTTATGCTATATTACAGGAAGACATCACTTTTATGGAGGTAGAACGATGGCCTATACAATTACCGATGCCTGCATCGCTTGCGGATCCTGCATTTCCGAATGTCCGGTAGAAGCGATTGCCGAAGGCGACATTTATGTAATCAACGCTGATCTTTGCACAGATTGCGGTTCTTGCGCTAGCATTTGCCCGGTTGAAGCTCCGGTAGCAAAATAAGTTACATAAGAAGAAATGAAATGTCCCTCCCGCGCAGGAGGGATATTTTTGTGGGCGAAACAGCGTAATTGTCAGATTTACGCAAATTTTAAATAGATTTTATTTATTGCACTGTCAAAGGTTTTATGCTATAGTACCTTTAGATAATTTTTCGGAGGTAAAGCTTAAATGGCTTATGTGATTACCGATGCCTGTGTCGCTTGCGGCGCATGCGCATCAGAATGTCCTGTGGAAGCGATCAGCGAGGGCGACAGCATTTTTGTGATCGACGCGGAACTTTGCATCGAGTGCGGTGCGTGCGCGGGCGTTTGTCCTGTGGAAGCTCCTGTCCAGGAATAAAGATGAAACGGCTCTCCCGTATTGCGGGAGGGCGTATTTTTTTATAAAACAACGTAAAGGAACTTTATGAGCATCAATGCCGACGACTCCCGATACCGTCTGGACGACCTGCAGACGGACGGCTATCAAATCCTTCAAAAACCGGCGGATTTCTGCTTTGGCACCGATGCCGTGCTGCTGGCTGATTTTGCCTCCAAACGCATCAAAAAAAACGGCAGGGTGATGGATCTGTGCACGGGCAACGGCATTGTGCCGCTGCTGATCTGTTCGCGCAGAAAGGATGTGCGCATCCATGCCGTGGAGATCAATGAGGAGACCGCGGAGCTCGCGCAATACAATATAGAGCTCAATTCCCTTACCGACAGGGTGAATGTGACTGCCTGCGACTTAAAAAATCTGCCCGCGCAGATGAACGGGTCGTTTGACGCCGTAAGCGTCAACCCGCCCTACATTCCCCCTGGCAAGGGGCTGATTTCCGATAAGATCAAGATCACCGAGGCGCGGCACGAGGTTTCCGCCGAACTGGAGGATATCATCCGCACGGCATCCGTTCTTTTGACAGACAAGGGCAAATTTTTTATGGTGCACCGGGCGCACCGCGCCGCAGAGGCTGTGAGCCTGATGAAAAAGCATAGGCTGGAGCCGAAGGAGCTGCGTTTTGTGCATTCCAACGCAAATTCCAAAGCCAATCTGATGCTGATCGCGGGCGCGAAAAACGCGGGCGTATGGATGGATATCCATCCGCCGCTCATTTTATACCGGGATGACGGAAGCTGCACAGCGGAATTAAATACAATTTATCGCAGGGACAAGACATGAACATCAAAAGCGAAGCGGGAAACATCATCATCGAAGATATCCCGTATTTCAATATAGAACCGATCTTCAATAGCGGGCAGATCTTCCGTTTCACCAGATCCGACGACGGCATCTACACCGCTTTGGTTAATGACGGGATCGTGAATGTGAGCCAGTCGGATAGAAATGTTACGATCTACGGCTGTACATACGAAGAATTCGAAAGCCGTTACCGCAGCTTTTTTGCGTTGGATGAAGATTACGGGAGGATCCTCAGCCGCATCGACACCGACGAGCATATGCGCCGCGCGCTGGAGTTCGGCAGCGGCATACGCATATTAACGCAGGATCTGTGGGAAATGACAATTTCTTTCATCGTGTCCCAAAACAACAATATCCCGCGCATCAAGAAGATCATCTCTTCCCTTTGCGAGAATTACGGCAGCG
>DAITPG010000176.1:0-5494 GCA_036833715.1 Eubacteriaceae bacterium
ATCAAGGGGAAAGAATCCGCCTGATGAATTATTTGAAAGAATGCGGCATCGAATCGGCGTTTCACTATATTCCCCTGCATTCCTCGCCCGCGGGGAAAAAATATGGGATTTTTTTCGGCGAAGACCGTTTTACATCCAAGGAAAGCGAACGTCTTTTGAGGCTGCCGCTTTATTATGAATTAAGCGAGGAGCAAATCGCGTATATTTCCGAATGTATCGGATCGTTTTACGGCATCACGAAATAACGGCATGCTCAAAAAGAGAGGCGCAATGAAACTGCTGGTTACCGGAGGGGAAGGGTTTATAGGCTCCAATTTCATATTCTATTTAAAGCAAAAGTATCCGCGTTACGTCATATATAATTTGGACACGCACAAACATCAAGCGGATACAGCATTTCCGCCCGATGAAAAAGATATTTCTTTCATCTGCGCGGATATCACCGACAGAAAAACCGTATACAAGCTGTTTGAAAACGAATGCTTCGATGCGGTGGTCAATTTTGCGGCCGAAACCCATGTGGACCGCTCCATAGAAAACCCGTCGGTTTTTATTTCAACCAATGTTATCGGCACGCAGACCTTGCTGGATGCCTGCCGCAGATATGGCGTGCAACGGTTTCACCAGATTTCAACGGACGAGGTTTACGGGGATCTGCCGCTAACCGGCGATGCTTCCTTTAACGAAGAAGCCCCGCTGCGCCCGTCCAATCCCTATGCCGCATCCAAAGCGGCTGCGGATATGCTGGCCTTATCCTATATGCGTACCTACGGGCTGCCCGTCACCCTATCGCGCTCATCCAACAATTACGGCCCCCGTCAGTCCACGGATAAGCTCATTCCGCTGATGCTTACCCATGCAATTGAAGATAAACCGCTCCCCATCTATGGAAACGGTTTAAATATGCGCGACTGGCTGTATGTGGAGGATCATTGTTCGGCGCTCGATTGCATTCTCCATCTCGGGCGTGCTGGAGAAATCTACAACATCGGCGCCGGCTGTGTAAAAAGCAATATCGAGGTCGTTCATGCCATCCTATCCGTTTTGGGCAAAGACATTTCTCTGATCCGCTATGTCAAAGACAGGGAAGGGCATGATCTGCGCTATTCGCTCGATTTTAATAAAATACAAACCGAATTCGGCTGGCAGCCTTCCGTGCGATTCCAAGAAGGCTTGCAGCGCACGGCGGAGTGGTATCTGGCCCATCCGCGGCTGTGGACAAAGTAACCAAAAACAAAACACGGCGGAATTTTAAAATCCGCCGTGTTTTGTTATGTATTACAAACCGCTTATAGACCCATTAGTTTTTCAATGGCTTCCAGCGTGATGCCTTCGGTGAGGCATCCTTTGGATTCGCCGTCCTTAATGGCGACCACACAGGGCGATGCGGTCACTTTCAGTCTGTTGGCAATGCCTTCGGATTTATAGATATCCACGCGCGTCACACGGTAAACATCTTTATGCTTTTCTTCAAACGCTTCGATCACGGGCAATAGCTCTCTGGATTCTGCCTGTATGGCATTCCAGATAAATGCGATGCCGGGCTTGTCGGCGCACATGATCTGGTTTTCGAATACTTCGCTTTCGGCGATGTATTTTTCCGCCGCATATCCGGCAATGGCTCCGTCGCCTACCGCAGTCGCAACCTGCTTTAAGAATTTATCGCGCACATCGCCCGCTGCAAATACACCGGCGACGTTGGTTTCCATTTTTTCGTTGGTGATCACATATCCAGCGCGGTTCATATCGACCACTTCGCGGAAGAGTTCGGTATTCGGCACATAACCGATGAATAAAAAGCAGGTGTCCACGGGAACTTTGACGAGCTCGTTGGTTTTGGTGTTTTTGAGTACCACCGTGTCCAGATGTCCTTCGCCTTCAAAACCTTCCGGCATCGTGTTCCAGATGAATTCCATTTTGGGATTTGCCAGCGCTTCTTCTTTTGCGATTTCGTTGCAGTCCATTTTTCCGCAGTCGTGCATAACAGAAACAATTACTTTGTCCGCGAATTTCGTCAGGAACATCCCTTCTTCGATGGCGGCGTCTCCGCTTCCGATCACCATAACGGTTTTGCCCGTGTTGGCCGCCGCGTCGCAGGTGGCGCAAAACGAAATGCCCTTATCATACAGGTATTGGTCTTCGCCGCGTGCGCCCGTGAGACGGGGCTTTCCGCCGGATGCGATAATGACCACCTTAGCTTCGTAATTGGTTCTGAAGGTTTCAACCACCTTCACGTCTCCTTCAAGCTGCGCAGCTTTGACATCAGTCAGCTTAAAATCAACGCCGAATTTTTTTGCCTGCTTCTGAAACAGCTCCATCAAACCCAGTCCCGTTGAGCCCTCGGGAAATCCCGGATAATTCTCGATCTCATTGGTATAGGTGGCAAGGCCGCCCACCAAGGCTTTTTCTATGATCAATGTCTTAAGTCTTGCACGTCCGCAGTAGATGCCGGCCGTAAGGCCTGCGGCTCCGCCGCCGATGATCACTACATCATATTTTTCAGTCTTTTTTTCCATTTTTAACTCCAATCCTACTAAAAATCTGTGATTTAGGGCATCATAAATTTGAGGTCTTTTTTTAAAAAAGACCCCAAGGTGAATTTATTTTACATAAAATATTTTGCCAAAAGCTTGCTGCCGAAAAATGCGCCGATAAAAAGGAACACGGCAAATACCCAGCCCGAAAGCGACAGGGAAGCGATACCGCTGAATAACGCGCCGATATTGCATCCCCCTGCAAGCCTGGCCCCGTAACCCATCAGAAGTCCGCCCAGCACCGCCGCAACCACCTGTTTCCAGCTTTTGATCTTTTTGAATTTAAACTGCGATGCCAGCAAAGCCGCCAGCAAAGCGCCGAGGACGATCCCGAAATTGAGCATAGAGCCCGGATGGTTCAGCACCCCTGCGCCGAGCGTTGCCTGCGCGCCCGCGGACGAGAAATAATACCATTTGTCCACGCTGCCGCCAAACAATTCATACAGCCACGCACCCCAATTGGCAAAGGTTCCCGAAACGCCCCAAGGATTTCCCGAATACGCGAAGATCGCGATCTGAAAAATCGAAAGCAATACCGCGCCGGTAACATATGTAAAAGGATTTTTGAAAACCATGATATAAAATCTGTTGTTGGTAATTTTATTCCAAAATTCTTTCAACCGTCAGACACCTGCCTTTCTTATTGGATTCGGTTCATGTCATTTGGTTTTTTCGATGATGATTTCCCATTCGCCGTCGCCGACTTCTTCGGTTTCAACGTTGAAGCCTTGTTTATTTGCCCATTCGGGAACGTTTTTCATAGCGCAGCTGTGGTCGATCTGTACGATCAGCACATCGCTTACACTCATGGTTTCGATTTTTTTCTGTACCTTCATAAGCGGTACCGGGCAAGCTTCTCCTAAGCAATCCAATGTATATTCAGCCATTTTATTAATCTCCTTATGAATTTTATTTTTTATAGAATTTATTCGTTAATCCCCATTTTTTTTCTTTCCCATAAATCCGCTGCCACATACAGCAGCGCGATGATGACCAGCTGGATCACGATCGCCCCGAACCATCCGAACACATCCGGAAGGAACACGCGCGGTGAGTCCGCGATTACGTTGAGCTGCCACCAGCCCATGTTGTTGGCGCCCCACAGGGAGCCCACAATAAAGAAGAAGAGCGATAACATTTGCATTCCGAAGCCTTCGCCCACACGCATCAGCGTGCCTGAAGCGCATCCGCCGGCGATGACCATGCCGATGCCGAATAGGATCCCGCCCGCCACGGTCGCAAGGCTTACCGGCATGATATAATCCTGTCCCGGTATGGCCAGGCCCGCCGCGAAAGCGCTGTATTTGATGGCGGCAAATCCGATGGTCGTGATGGCAAAGGCGATCAAGACGGCTTTACTGATGGAAGTGCTGCCCGTGATGCAGGGATCTCGCATGGAAGCGGTGAAACAAAAACGCGATTTTTGAAGAATAAATCCGAAACAGCTCCCAAAAACCCAGAACATTGCCAATTTAGAAGATTTGGTATTTAACAGGACACCGACCGCTATAATAACAATCAATATCAATAAGGCTATCGGCAGCTGGTTTTTCTTGGGCTTTTTCGGAGTTCTGCCGGAAGAGCGTTTTACACCTGTCGTGTTTTCTGACATTGAATACCTCCGATCTGAAAATTTTGCTGAGATTGCGGGTAAAAATCTTGCGCGCCGCTTTTTCATGCATACCGATGAGGCCGGTCTGCACCGAAGCGCGCCCTTTAAAACGGTTTACTATGATTGCATTATATCACGTTATTCAAAAATGAATCATTTAAACTGCTTATGCTATATAAAAAAAGCTTATGCTGCCGTAAATACGAATTAAGCCGTTCCGATTGTAAAAATCGTAAAATTTGGCTATAATAAATATCAATAACAGATTCAGCTTAATGTGAACCGTGAAAGGAGAACATTCATGCAGCTTGATCATATTTTATTGTTTAATGAAATCGCAAAAGAAAAAAGCATTTCCAAAGTTGCCTCATCTTTTCATATCTCGCAGCCCGCGCTCAGTCAACAGATGCAGCGTCTGGAAGATGAGGTCGGCATCAAGCTTTTTGCGCGCAGCAATCGGGGCATCGAATTAACCGAAGCGGGAAAGATCATGCAGAAATACGCTTCCCAGTTTATACATATCTATGATAACCTTAAGGAGGATATTTCCAATCATAAAAACAACAACCGCACGTTTCGCATCAGCGCCACCGGCGTCGTCGCCAATTACGCGCTTCCGTGCACGTTTTATAAGGTCAATCAAAAATTTCCCGATTATTCGTTCACAATGGCCTCGATGCCTTCCAGGGAGGTTATTCACAGCGTAAACGAAAACCAGAGCGATTTGGGCTTCATTGCCGGAAAATTCGAGGACAGCGGATTAATCACCAAGCATGCCTACACCGATAAGATCTTTCTGGTCGCCTGCAGCAATTATAACGTTCCCGAAAAGATCACCCTTTACGAACTGCAGCGCTATCCGCTCATCATGCTCAACGAATCTTTCAGCTCGTACCGGATCGTGATCCAGTACCTGCAGGAATTCGGCTTCAACGAAGATAATTTTAAAATCTTATATTATATGGATTCCACCGAAGCGGTCAAAGCTTCCGTGATCGGACGATACGGACTTGCTTTTTTACCGTATATGGCCGTAAAAAAAGAACTCTATCTAAAGCAATTGAAGATCATTGAGATCGAAGGGTTCGACCTTGACTATGAAATTCATATGGTCTATAAAGCAAAGGACGAAATGATCAATTCCGATATGTTCAATGTGATCAAGTACTTTGAAAATACCGTCAATAAGTCTATTTGCTGATGGTCATTTCCCAGATGCCGTTCATCGGCTCAAAAACGCGGACGTTGTAATGCTTCTTACCGCAATAGGAAAGGATCGATTCGCACACGCAGCTGTGATCGGTGATCAAAAGTACCGAATCGCCTTCGGTTATGGAGCTGTCGAGCG
>DAITPG010000177.1:0-5456 GCA_036833715.1 Eubacteriaceae bacterium
GCCTTCGCTCAGCTGCGATACTCCGCCCGTATACCCGATAACGCCCTGCGTAAATTGAACCGCTCCGTCCAGCTGCGCTTTGATCTGCGCAAGAGCCGGAATGTCCTTAAGGATTGCCGCATAGTTCTCGGGTGTCAAGACAGCCAGGCCCAAAATCAGTTGAGCGATCTGCTGGTTGACGGCATCGAAGGTGGATTTTTGTATTGCCAGCGCGCCGTTCACCAGCGCTTCGTTCTGCTTGGTCAGCTCGGATAGTCCGCCGCTCAGCGCCGCCGCTCCGGTGTTCAGTTCGCTTACGCCGCCGCTCAGCTGCGACATGCCGTCCTTAAACGCGCTCATTCCCGTCGTATATTCATTCATACCCGTCGCAAGCTGCTTGGCGCCGTCCAAGAGGCTGCCCGCGCCGCTGTCCAGTTCCTCGATCGCTTCGATCAGCTGATCGATCTGGCTGCTGATCTGCGAATAATCCACATCCATGTCCAGCGTCAGCTTGATGCCGTTTACGGTGATCGGAGCCATTTCAAAATCCTTGACATCTGCGGTCAAAGAGATGTCAGCTTCCTTGCCGGGCAAAATCGTATAGCTCAGCTGCTTGTCGCTGCCCGCCTGCGCAACCGTGGCATTCGCCGCCGCGATATGCGTGCATAGGTTGGTGTCCAGCGTCAAACCGACCTGCAGCGCGTAATTTTCAAAATAGGTGCCGTTTACTTTATCATTTTGTGTGACGGAAATTTGGATGCGCAAAGCGCCGCTTTTGCCTGCCAGCTCGCTGCCCTTCATTTGTTTTCCGTCCAGAAAATATTCTATTTTGATATTCCAGGGAAGCTCTTTGCTTCCGAGCGTGCCCATATAAAAGAATTTTTCCGAATCTGTATGCACGGTGACTGCATCGCCGCTTTGTTCAATTTTATCAGAGGTGGTCAGATTCTGTACCTTGGTGTAGTTTCCGTAATCGAGGATATCCCCGCCCGCAAAGCTGTTGACCACATAAATGCTTTCTACGCTCCCGTCAAGGCCCAATATGCCGTATACGGCTTCTTCCTTTGAGGAAGGCGCATCGGCAGCCGCTACCGGAGCCGACAACGCCAGCATCAATAACAGGACCGTCAGTATCGAAATTATTTTTTTCATATCATCTACTCCTTATTCTTTATTGCTTTCCGTCGGATGCTTGCTTACGTGAAAACCGTTCTGCAGGGTAGTTTTCTTGATGATGCCGTCAAACAAAACCAGCAGGGACGGCAAAACGCACGCAACCATCAGCATGGAAAGGAGCGTTCCTCTGCCGAGCAGCGTACCGAGCTCCGAAATAATTTTATTGGAAGAGGTCAGGGCCAGCGTAAACCCGGCCGTAGCCAGAATGGTGCCGGAAGTAAGGATCGCAAGGATATTGTCGCCGATGGCCTTTTTCATGGCTTCCTTTTTCGGCAGTTCTTTGCGGTTTCCCAGGTACCGGTCGGAAAGCAGAATGGCATAATCGACCGTGGAACCCAGCTGTACGGTACTGATGATCAGATATCCGATAAAGCTGAAAGACATATCCGAGAAATAAGCAAACGAGAGATTCAGCCAGATGGCCGATTCTATCGTAAATACCAGCAGAAACGGAACACTGATCGATTTATAGGTGATCAGCAGCACCAGAAAAATGCTGATGATCGCTATTAGATTGACCACACGCGTATCCACCGAAACGACCGATTTCATGTCATATAGTGTGGCGCTCTGTCCCGTTGTATAAAAAGTGTCGTAATAATGATCCGCCGTATCCAGCACCGTCCGCACGGTCGCAAAGGATTCCTCTCCTTCGGTCGGCATATCGGTATACAGGATGATGCGGCTGTAATTTTGGGAATAGAACTGATCGGTGATCTGCTGATCCAGATATTGCGGCGGGATGGCAGAACCCACGGAAGTCACGTACGATACCACGGTCTTCACATGCGGCACCGTTTTTAAATCGTCGCAAAGCTCAAGCTCTGTGCCCGCGTCACCCTTGGGCACCAGCAGCACCAGCACGTTATCGTTTCCGAATTTTTCATTGATCATTTGGCTGTCCCGCTCCACCCGCGGCGCCTTTGCGACTTCGTCCATGCCGTACATGAACTCGATCTTCGACTGCGCCAGATAACAAGGAACGGCTATGAGCACCGCCGCGATCAAAAACGGAGTGCTGATCTTCATCAGCCATTTACCGCTGTTTTTTAAGTCGGGGATCAGCTTTTTATGCTGCATCTTATCGATCCATTTATAACTCATCAGCGCGAGCGCGGGCAAAAAAATCATTACCGAAATAAAGCTGATGAGCACGCCCTTGACTAAATTTAAGCCAAGGTCGGCACCGATGCCGAAGCGCATAAAGATCAGAGCAAAAAAGCCGAATACCGTTGTGGCCGCGCTGGCAGAGATCGATGTGACGGCCTGCTTCATGGCAAGCTTCATCGCTGTCTCGGCATCATGTTCTTTTCGGTAATCATAAAAACTGTGCAGCAGAAAGATCGCGTAATCAAGCGATACGGCCAGCTGCAGGATCGGGCTTACCGTCTGCGTAATGAATGAAATTTCTCCCAAGAATATGTTGGTGCCCATGTTGATGAGCACAGCCACGCCGATGGCGGATAAAAATAGGATCGGCTCCAGCCAGGACGTAGTCGTTAAAATCAAAATAAGGATGATCACGGGTATTAAAATCGCTGTGGCGCGCAAAACCTCTACCACGGACATATCCTGCGTGCCGGCGGTATTGACCGCGTCGCCCGTCATCGCATTGTCTTCCCCGATCAGTTCAAGCAGCGCCTTCACCGTGGTTTTTTCTTTTCCGCTTTCGACCGTCACGGAGATCAGCGCGCAGCCGTCTTTATAGTAGTTTTCCACTATGGAGGAATCCAAAAATTCAATGGGGGTGGTTTTGAGCGTTCCCCGACCCACCACGTCATCCAGCCAGCTTACATCGGCTACGCCGTCAACGGCTGAGATGCGGTCCATCGCATCCAAAGCCTCATTGATGGTGACATTGTTGAGCAGGATCCTTGCGTTTGGCAATTCGCCGCCGAATTCATCCATCATGATCTCGATGCCCGTTGTGGACTGGGCGTCATCCGGCAGATAATCCACCAGATCGTAATTGATTGTCACCATCATAAACAGCGGCACGCTGATGACGGCAAGCGTTAAAAATAAGATCAGCACAAATTTTCGGTGTTTGATCACTGCGTCCGATAATCGATTCATGTCTGCTCTGCGGGTTCGCCGATACGCGAAAGTTGAAATTTCGGCGAATTTCCTGCGCCTCCTTATTATCATACATAATGTTGACAAACAACACCGTGTATAGTATAATTGCCCAAAATAGCAAAGTCAACCCGCAAATACAATGGATTTGTTTGAAATTATACAAATTCAACTAAGTTGTTTATTAACGGAGAAAGAAATTTATGCCGATAAAAAAAGAGGACCGCAGGGTCAAATACACCAAAATGGTATTAAAGGAAAGCTTTATCCGACTGCTTTCGATAAAAGATCTGTCCAAGATCACCATCAAAGAGATATGCGGGGATGCCGATGTCAACCGCGCAACGTTTTATTCCCATTATGAGGATCAGTACGATCTTATGCGCGACATCGAAAACGATCTTTTTGAAAATATCAACGCCTATCTGTCAGAAAATAATATCAATACGCATAAAAACCGCGATTGGAAAAATACTGTGGACGCGGTGGAAAAAATCCTCGATTATATCAAAGGCAACGCCGAAATCTGCAAGGTACTGCTCAATGACCGGGGAGATTTGCATTTTCAAAAAAAGCTGATGATGCTCGTCTACAACGAGGATATCGAAAATCTCGTAAGCAAGGGCAAGATCACCCAAAGCGAAGCCGAATACATCTATTCCTTCATGCTGATGGGCTGCGTGGGCTTTTTGCAAAAATGGTTCGACAACGCGATGGAAGGCTCCTCCCGCTTTATGGCGGAAACGCTGATCCGCCTGTTCTTTACCCTTGCGGAAAGCTTTACGTCGCAAAATACCGGGAAATTTTGATTTCCGTGACAGTACGCTGGCGCTTCGAGAATCTAATTAATCGAAATTTAAATGAATTGTTTATTTATTCATTTGTTCAAAGCTGTTATAATGGATAGCAGATTATCTCAAGGAACAGAAAATGGATACAAAGATCAACGAAGTTTTAAAAGCCATGATCGCCTACAATGCGGCCGACCCCCGGCGCATCCATCACCTCATCAAGGTGTATGCGCTGGCCAAGTCTATTGCGCTGGGCGAAAATCTGGATGAACATACCCGTTACATAACGGAGCTTGCTGCGCTGACGCATGATGCGGGCATCAAACTGAGTGAGCAGAAATACGGCAGCGCAAGCGGATATTATCAGCAGCTGGAAGGCCCCGCGGTCGCGCGGGAAATTCTTTTTGCGTGCGGTATTGAGACGGACGTCATTGAGCGCGTCTGCTGGCTTATCGCGCATCATCACACCTATAAAAACGTAGAAGGAGCGGATTATCAGATCCTCATTGAAGCCGATTTCCTCGTCAACATCCACGAAGATGATATGAAGAAACCGATGATCAAGTCGATCCGGAGCAAGATATTCAAAACCGAAACGGGATTACATTATCTGGACGGCATGTATTTGGCTTAATTTATGCATAGCCGGGATGAGAAGAGGGAAAACGTGAAATTCGGATTATTTATCAAAGACAGACATTTTTATAAAACGGTGGCCGTTATCTGCGTTCCCATTATTTTGCAGCAGGTCATCAACATCGGCGTCAATCTCACCGATACCGTTATGCTGGGTTCCTTCGGCGAAGCGCAGCTGTCCGCAGCGTCGCTTGCCAACCAGTATTTTTTTATTTTCGCAATCTTCTGCATGGGGCTGGGCGGCGGCGCCGCGGTGCTGACCGCGCAATTTTGGGGCATGCAGGATATTCAGAGCATTAAAAAAGTCACCTCGCTGATGCTGAAGCTTTGCGCGGCGGTGGCCTTTACGTTTGCAGTGCTCACTCGTCTTTTTCCAGAAGCGATCATGCGGCTGTACACCAACGAGCAGGCCGTGATCACGGAGGGGGTCAAATATTTAAAGCTGATGTCGCTGGTCTTTATGTTTCACGGGCTTACGCAGGTAACGGTCATCGTGGTGCGCACGGCGGGTATCGTCCGTTTGTCGCTCGTGGCCGCGTGCGTTTCGTTTGTTCTTCATATCGGCTTTAACTGGATCTTTATTTTCGGCAATTTGGGCGCGCCCAGACTGGAGATCCGCGGAGCCGCGCTTGGTACGCTGTTATCCAGAGTCATCGAATTTTCGATCGTATACGGCTATCTTTTGATAGCGGAAAGAAAGAAGCTGCATTTTAAATTCAAAGATTTCTTTATGTCCTCATCGGGCATGTTTAAAAATTTCATCCGCCTGGCTTCTCCGGTCATCGTCAGCGATTTGGG
>DAITPG010000178.1:0-5385 GCA_036833715.1 Eubacteriaceae bacterium
TATTAAACAGTATTTTATAATAAAAAACGCAACCGGACAAACAGGAGGAACCAAGAATGAGTAAAAAAATTATGCTTGTAGATGACGCAGCCTTTATGAGAATGATGATCAAAAATACCCTGCTGCAAAACGGATATACCGAAATCATCGAAGCGTCCAACGGCGATGAAGCCATTTCGGCTTATAAGTCCGAATCACCGGATCTGACGATCCTGGATATCACCATGCCCGTCAAAGACGGACTGGTCACACTAAAAGAACTTAAGGAATTTGACGGCAATGCCAAAATCGTCATGTGTTCCGCCATGGGACAGGAAAACATGGTGGTTGAAGCGCTGAAGCTCGGCGCGCAGGATTTCATCGTAAAGCCTTTCAAACCCGACCGCATCATGAAAACCGTTACCAGTATTTTGGGTTAACGCCTGCGTAACGTTCAGGAGGTTTAGCGCATGAACTTTTTCAAAGATATCCTGCCGCTGCTGTTTGCTTTGGCGGCGATCGTTCTGGTGATGTATTTGAGCTTTGTGTTTACAAAATATATCGGCAAAAGGATCAACAGCAACACAAAAACCAAAAATATCAAAATCATCGAACAGCTCGCGCTCGGACAGGATAAAAGCCTGATCATCTCCGAAATATGCGGAAAATATTATTTGATCGGCGCTTCACAAAATATCGAAATTCTCAAAGAATTGGAAGATGTGAATACCGAAAGCGAAGAAACCATCAAAAATGATTTTATGACAATACTCAATAAAGCTATCAAAAGCAAAAAATCAGAAGGTAATCAAAATGATGAGAAGAAATAAGAAATTATTGCTTTGCTCGATTTTGATTCCGGCCTTACTCTGTTTGAGCTTATCCCCGGTTTATGCTGCGGGAGATATGAGCGTAAATATCAACGGAGACAGCGTGGAAACGCTGGATATCATGCTTCAGCTTACGCTTATCATGCTGCTTCCCTCTATTTTGGTGATGATGACCAGTTTTACGCGCATTGTCATTGTGCTGTCCTTTCTAAGGAACGCGCTGGGACTTCAGCAAACGCCGCCCAACCAGGTATTGATCGGCATAGCGATATTCCTTTCCCTATTCGTGATGTCGCCCGTACTCTCGGAAATCAATACGCAGGCTTACGAACCCTACCAAAACCAGCAGATCACCCAGCAGGAATTCTTCGACAAAGCCACCGTTCCCATCAAGGAATTTATGCTTAAGCAGACAAAAAATGACGACCTGGATTTGTTTGTTACCATGGCGGATATCGAGCAGGTGGAGGATATCAAGCAACTTCCGATGAATGTTGTGATCCCCGCATTTATGACCAGCGAATTAAAACGCGCTTTCACAATAGGCTTTCTGCTGTTTATACCCTTTTTGATTATCGATATCATCGTATCAAGTACCCTGATGTCTATGGGCATGATCATGCTTCCGCCGGCAATGATCTCACTGCCATTTAAGCTTTTGTTGTTTGTACTGGTAGATGGCTGGGGCTTATTGTTTAAAACATTGGTCATGACATTCAACTAAATTTACATACAAGGAAGGAAACTCTATGGATGTTTCTAAAATCATGGACCTTGTAACCTCCTCTTTGGTAGTCATTATGAAGCTTGCCGCACCCATCCTTTTGGTGAGCATAGGGATCGGTCTTATCATTTCTATTTTTCAGGCTGCCACGCAAATCCATGAACAAACGCTTACCTTTGTGCCCAAGCTGATCGCGATCGCGGTCATCCTGATTGTGATGGGACCTTGGATGATGGAAACCCTGCTGGATTTCACCAAATATATTTTCGATCTTATTATTACATTGGTCTAGCGGGTGATTATGGATCTTAATGTTACCGTATTTTCACTGATTGCGATGCGGCTTTCGGGATGTATATTCTTTAATCCGATCTTGGGCAGAAGAAATATACCGGTCATATTCAAAGTAGGCTTGGTATTGTTTATAACTTATTTTGTCTATCAATACTTCCCGATAAGTGATCTGGCAATCGAAACGACCTTTGAGCTTGTCTTTCTGATGATGAAAGAATTTTTATTGGGCTATATATTCGGCCATATTATCCAGATGTTCAACTCCATCTTCATTTTGGCAGGAGAATTGATCGACCAGCAGATGGGGCTTTCCATGTCCAAGATCTATGATCCGCAAAGCAATGTGTCCATGGCGGTCAGCGCATCCTTTTTGAATATCATGTTTATGCTGATATTCCTCTCGGTTAACGGACATCTTACATTGATACAAATATTCTGTTATTCCTTCAAGGTAATACCGCTGGCTAATATTCATTATGATCCGGCAGTTTTTAAGGAATTGGCGGCCATGCTATCCTATATATTGATTTACGCGGTCAAATTATCCATGCCGGTGCTGGCAGCGGAGATCATTACGGAAATAGGCGTAGGCATCATGATGAAAGCCGTCCCTCAAATCAACGTATTTGTGGTCAATCTGCAGGTGAAGATCCTTCTCGGCTTAGCCGTGATGATCATTCTGGTATCCCCGTTTGCGTCATTTCTGGAACGGATGATTCTGCTGATGTTCGATAAAATGAATTTAGCTCTAAAAATGTTTACATAACAGCTTGATTTAAGGAGGTCAGATTGGCAGCAGACGGCAGAACCGAAAAGGCAACCCCCAAAAAACGGCGGGATGAGCGAAAAAAGGGAAATATTTTTCAAAGTAAAGATATCATCAATGTCGTATCGGTTCTGATCATATTTTTTACCCTGCGATTATGCCTGCCGTTTATATTCGACTATCTGGAATTGACGCTTTATAAATATCTCGGCTGGATCAAAAGCAAAGATGCACTCAGCGCGACTTTCGCAATGGAAATCCTCATTGACGGCATCTTGTGCATATTATTCACTGCCGGACCGATTATGGCTGCTTCGATTTTTGCGGGCATACTGGCGGGCGGCGTACAAACAAAATTTGCCTTTTCATCCGAAAACCTCAAACCCAAATTCAGCAGATTGAACCCGCTTTCAGGAATAAAACGCTTATTTTCTCTCCGGTCAGTCGTGGAACTGCTAAAATCCCTTTTTAAAATCACGATCATTGGATACATGCTCTATGACGGCTTTAAAAAAATTATTGCCTCATTCCCAAATTTGATATCAGTCAGCACCTTGCAGGCAGTTTCCTTTATCCTGCAGTCTGTTATGGATATAGTCATAAGAATCAGCGTTGTGTTTGCGGTATTGGCCTTTTTCGACTTCTTGTACCAATGGTGGGAATACGAAAAAAGCATCCGTATGACCAAACAGGAAATCAAAGAAGAATACAAACATATGGAAGGCGATCCGCAAGTCAAAGGGCGCATCAAAGAAAAAATGCGTCTTGCTTCTACCCGCAGGATGATGCAGAAAGTCCCGACGGCGGATGTCGTTATCAAAAACCCCACGCATTTCGCGGTAGCGCTGAAGTATGATTCCAAAGCCAACCGCGCTCCCGTAGTGGTTGCAAAGGGGCAGGATTATACAGCTCTGAAGATCATCAAGATCGCCGAAGAAAACCATATCCCCACCCGAGAAAATAAACCGCTTGCACGCGCCATCTATTACGGCGTTGAAATAGACAGAGAGATTCCGCCCGAGTTTTACGCAGCCATGGCAGAAATTTTGGCATGGGTATTCACACTGAAAAAGGAAAGGAGCAGAGCATGAAGTTTTTAAACAACACCGTCGCGATATTTGTGATTTTAGTGCTGTCGATGATCATTGTTCCGCTGCCCCCTTTTTTACTGGATATGATGCTCATCATCAATATCACGATATCGCTGATCATTCTGCTGATGACGATGTATATCAACGAACCGCTGGAATTTTCGATCTTCCCTGCCATGCTGTTGATCACTACCCTTTTCCGTTTGGCGCTCAATATATCCTCCACCCGTCTGATCCTTATGAATGAGGGCCACGCGGGCAACGTGATCGCTACTTTTGGTAATTTCGTTTTGGGCGGCAACGTGATCGTCGGTTTTATCGTCTTCATCATCATCGTGCTGGTGCAGTTTATTGTTATTACCAAAGGCGCCGAAAGAGTAGCCGAAGTATCGGCAAGGTTTACATTGGACGCTATGCCGGGCAAGCAGATGGCGATCGACGCGGATCTGAATTCCGGTATGATCAGCGAAGAGATGGCCAGGGTCAGAAGATACAAAATTCAAAAAGAAGCCGATTTTTACGGCGCCATGGACGGGGCCACCAAGCTGGTCAAAGGCGACGCCATCATGTCCATCATCATCACCTTCATCAATTTTATTGCGGGCACCATCATCGGCATCGTGCAAAGCGGAAAAACTTTTGCCGATGTACTCAATATTTATTCCATCGCTACGGTCGGCGACGGCCTTGTTTCGCAGCTGCCCGCTCTTCTTATTTCGACAGCAACGGGCATGATCGTAACCAGGGCGGCCTCCGAATCGAGCCTTAACGTAGACGTGAAGAATCAATTTCTCTCGCAGCCCGTTGTACTCAGTATCGCAGGAATTTTCCTGATTGCCATGAGCCTTATACCCGGCGCTCCCAAAATTCAATTTATCCTATTGGCTGCGCTTCTTCTGTTTTTGGGCAATCGGCTTAAAAAATCCAGTGCTGTTCCCGTACTTGAAAAAGCGGGCGCAGGATATGCCGAAAGCGAGGAGATCCCGGATGAAGCCGATTTTTATAAAAATATCGACAATGTATATAATCTGCTCCAGATCGACGCCATCGAAATGGAGTTCGGATACAGCTTGATTCCGCTTGTCGACGAAAGCAGCGGCAGCAGTTTTATCGACCGGTTGATTTCGTTCCGCAAGCAATTCGCCATTGATATGGGTTATGTAATCCCTCCGGTAAGACTGAAGGACAACGGATTTTTAAATCCCAACCAGTATATCATCAAGCTTAAAGGCGAGGAGATCGGACGCGGCGAAATTTTGATCGATTACTATCTGGCACTGGATCCCGGCAATCTTACGGGTATCATTGATGGGATCGATGCCATAGAGCCGGCATACGGAATCCCAAGCAGGTGGATCACGCAGGACAAAAAAGAACTTGCGGAAATTTACGGTTATACCGTTATCGATACCCTTTCGGTAGTGGTAACGCATTTATCCGAAATCATCAAAAGACATGCCTACGAGTTGTTGTCCCGTCAGGATGTCAACCAGCTTCTTGATAACGTAAAGAAATACAACGCAAACCTGGTCGATGAAGTGATACCCTCCATGATTTCTTTCAGCGGAATGCAGAAAATTTTATCCAACCTGCTGAAGGGTGGCGTTCCCATACGCGATATGGAAACTATTTTGGAAACCGTTACGGATTACGCGCCGAGCGTACGCGACACCGAAATGCTTACCGAGCATATACGCCAGG
>DAITPG010000179.1:0-5381 GCA_036833715.1 Eubacteriaceae bacterium
ATGCTGAAGTAATTAAAATGTCAAAAATATTACCTGAAAGAATCGGTTTATTTATTAAATCGCTATATTCTGACTTGGTTGATAATGAGGAACTAAAAAATGAGCTAGAGCAAAAGTCTATTAAGAATATGATTTCAGAGATTAATTATTTTCTTGAAAATTTTGATAATAAAGATTAAGATAAATAAAATCTTATGATATGTACTATTTTATTGGGGGCGAATTATGAAATGTGCCAAATGCGGCTATATCGAAAGCAAAGTGATCGATTCGCGGCCGGCGGACGATTATCTGACGATCAGAAGACGGCGCGAATGTCTGGAATGCCATCACCGATTTACAACCTATGAGCGAATGGAATCCCTGCCGATGGTCGTGGTCAAAAAAGACGGAACGCGCGAACAGTTTGACCGAAACAAACTCATCAAGGGGATTATGAAGGCCTGCGAAAAGCGGCCGGTTTCCATGGAACAAATCGAAAAGATCGTTTCGGAAATCGAATCCGAGCTGTATTCTACTTCCCGCACGGAGATTTTATCTTCGGAGATCGGAGAAGAGATCATGAAAAGCTTAAAAAATATCGATGAAGTGGCATATGTCCGCTTTGCGTCCGTTTACAGGCATTTTAAGGACATCAACACTTTTATGGAAGAACTCAAAACATTGTTAAAGGAACAAAACAGCGATGAATAATGAAGAACGCACCATCAAATCCGAAATCATCTACACCGGCAGAATACTGCAGCTGGAGGTTGCCACCGTTGAACTGCCGGACGGAAGCACTTCAACAAGAGAGCTCATCAGGCACAACGGCGCCTGTGCCGTTTTGCCCGTAAAAGACGATAAATTTATTATGGTGAAGCAGTACCGCAAAGCATTGGAGGCCGAAATACTTGAAATACCAGCGGGAAAGCTGGAAGCGGGAGAAGATCCGCAGCTGTGCGCGATACGGGAGCTGAAGGAAGAAACGGGCTACCTTGCCGGCCAACTTGAGCCGCTTCATGATCTTTACATGGCAGCGGGTTATTCGTCCGAAGTGATACATATTTATCTGGCGGAAAATTTAACCTTTTCGGAAGCATCCCCTGACGAAGACGAATTTGTCTATCCTGTAGAAATGGATATGGATGAAGTTTACACAATGATCGTAAACGGCGAGATCAAGGACGCAAAAACGGTTTGCGCCGTGTTAAAATATTACGCAAAAAAGCATATTTCAATCGGTTGATCAGCTATCGCAATAAACGAATAAACGAGCCCTCCCCGTCATATTATTAGGTATTGGGGAGGGCTTGTTTTATGAAAAAAGCGATCATCGGCCACATGGAATTGAATAGAAAAAAGTATTTGATTTTTTTTGGTTTTTTTATCGGAGGTATTATCATCGGCATCGTCTGCGTCAAGTTTTTATCCTCATCGCTGCAATCAGAACTGATCGGCTATCTCAAAAATTTCTTTACAACCTTCTCGACCGGGCAGGATTCCTTTGACAAACTCACCTATTTTAAACAAAATCTATTGAATGAAGCCAAAGTATACGCAATTTTATGGCTTTCCGGACTAACTGTTTTGGGCTTGGGCGTAGCCCCTTTCTATGTTTTGTTCCGAGGCTTTATTATCGGCTTCACCAACTCTTTCATCATAGCCAATTACGGAATTAGGGGTTTGTTTTATAATATCGTTACCATCATACCGCAAAATCTTATCAAAATACCCGCACTGCTTTTTGCCTGCGTGTGTATCCTTTCCTTTTCACTAAAACGCACTACGGGAAAAAACAGTCTGCATAAAAACGTATCTTCGATATCATGGAATATGTACCTTGCCTATACCCTTTTTATCGTGGCGGCGTTTGTTTTTTCGGTATTGGGGGTATTGATCGAAAGTTACATAATTCCTTATTTTATCTTTGTTTTCACACCTGATATGATATAGAATATATCCGAGGTGAAAATATGAATAAAAGAGCGATTATCCTTGTTTTGGACAGCGTTGGCATCGGCGAAATGCCCGATGCCGCGGATTTCGGTGACAGCGGTTCCAACACATTAAAACATATCTATGAAATCTTGCCCGGTTTTTCGCTGCCAAATTTAGAATCACTGGGGCTTGGCGCCATACAAGACACAGGCCTTGCGATAGTTGCGGACAAGCAGACAGGCGCATACGGAAAAATGGCCGAAGTTTCTTCCGGAAAGGACACCACTACCGGTCATTGGGAAATGGCGGGCATACAGCTGAGCAAAGCCTTCAAAACGTATCCGAACGGCTTTGACGAAGAGATCATCAACGAATTTACCGCGAAGAGCGGTTACGGGATTTTATGCAATAAACCCATGAGCGGCACAGAAGTTATAAAAATTTTCGGCGAAGAACATAGGAGAACCAAAAAGCTGATTGTCTATACCTCCGCCGACAGCGTTTTTCAAATAGCCGCGCACGAAGAAACCATACCTCTTGATGAATTGTATCGCGTTTGCGAAGTGGCTCGTAAAATTTTAGATAAGCACCATGTCAGCAGAGTGATAGCCCGCCCGTTTATCGGCACGAGTCCGGGAAATTTCACAAGAACACCCAACAGGCGTGATTTTGCTATGGTACCGTTTGAGAAGACGATGCTCGACCATATCAAGGATGCGGGTCTTGAAGTAGCCGGCGTAGGCAAGATCGGCGATATTTTTGCTGAAAGAGGACTTACGAAAAACGTCCACACGGTTTCCAATGATGACGGTATCGACAAAACGCTTGCATTTATGAAAGAGGTTCAAAACGGCCTGATCTTCACCAATTTAGTGGATTTCGACATGCTGTACGGTCACAGGAACAATGTTAACGGTTATGCCGACGCTCTCAAGGGCTTTGACGAACGCCTGCCCGAAATATTGCAAGCCATGAACGAACAGGATCTGCTGCTGATCACCGCCGACCATGGCTGCGATCCGACGACAAGCAGTACCGACCATTCCAGAGAATATGTTCCTTTGCTGGTATATAAAAAAGGCATTCGGCCGACCGATCTGGGAATACGAAGCACATTCAGCGATCTGGGACAAACGGTGATCGATTATCTGGATGTGAATCCGATGAAAAACGGAACAAGTTTTTTAAGTCAGATATTGTAAGAAAAAAATTGTCTGAAAACAGATATAATTCATCCAAGACCTTCGTAAAATGTATAAACGGTTTACGGAGGTTTTGTTTATGAAGAAATTATGCGTTATGCTTCTGACGGTATTATTGATTTCGCTAATTCCGATGCAGGGAGCATCGGCGGCGGAACCTGTGATTACAGCAAAATCGGCGATTTTGGTGGATGCCGTTACCGGAGAAGTTTTATTTGAAAAAAATCCGCATGAAAAACTGCCTCCCGCAAGCGTGACTAAAATTATGACGATGCTGATTTTGATGGAAAAAATCGAAGGCGGCGAATTGACTTTAGCCGATCAGGTGACTATATCGGCCAATGCTTCCGGGCAGGAAGGAACACGGCTGATGATCGAAACGGGCGAAGTTCGCACGGTAGAGGAACTTTTGTACGGAGTAGCCGTTGAAAGCGGCAACGACGCAGCGGTCGCATTAGCGGAAAAAATGAGCGGAAACGTCGGCAATTTTGTAGCGCTCATGAACCAGCGTGCTAAGGAGTTGGGAATGAACGACACCAATTTTGTCAATCCCTGCGGATTGTCTGCGGATGAACATTACACCAGCGCCTATGACATTGCCCTTATGTCAAGGGAGCTGATCAAGCATCCGTTGATCTTCAAATATATAACCACATGGATGGTCGATGTCCATGTCGGAAAGAACAATGAGATTTTAAGAACGCTTGCCAATACCAACAAGCTGCTTTCGCAAAAAGACTATATTGACGGAATCAAGACAGGCTTTACGGACGCTGCCGGATACTGCGTATCGATCACGGGCAAAAAGGGCGATCTTCGCCTGATCAGCGTGATCATGAAGGCGGAAACCTCCGCCATCCGATCGGTGGAAGCGGACGGTCTGTTGCAGTATGGCTTCCAAAGCTATCAGGCGGTTTACCCCATCAAGAAAAATGACACCGTGGGAGAAATCAATGTTTTAAACGCGGACGAAAATACCGTTAAGCTGACCGTCGATCAGGATGTTTATAAGCTGCTTCCGATATCGGGCTCGGGTCAAATCACCAAAAGCCTGGTTATGGATTCGGAACAGATCTATGCTCCGGTTGCAGAAAAGCAAAAGGTAGGCAAATTGATTGTAAAGATCGGCGATGAGCAAATCGCAGAAATCGATGTATATACCGCCGCAGCAGTAAAAAAATGCTCCTATTTTAAATATCTGACAAAAGTGAAAAGTGTGCTGTTTCCATAAAACTCCGAAAGGAGTAAACAATATACAGTCCCCAAAAAGCCCGAACAATTGCATTTGTTCGGGCTTTTCAACAACCGCAGAGCTCGCTAAGGGCATGTTACTTTATTTGATTCCGGTGAAACAATGCTGAATATGCTGTTCGTTTAAATCCTGTTTTTTGGAAAGTTTGTAATAAAGCCAAACGCCCGCGCCCGTCAATATCGATACGGGCAGAGCGATAAAGGTCGTACCGATCAAAGAAATGTTTTGAAGCGGTGTACCCAGAACGATTGTAGCCTTCCCGAAGATCAAATTGCATAGCTGCATATACGATGCGTTTGAATGAATAAAAAATGTCCAAATAAACCAAGCGATCGATCCCGAGATCATGCTCCATTTGGCGGCAGCCTTAGGAACGGTTTTGAAATAAAGCGTTGCTATATACAACGGCAAAAATGCCGCTGTGGTTAGTTCAAAAAAGATGGTTGTAAACTTGGCGATGATCCCTTCCGCAACCGGCAGCGTACTTGAAAGCCAGGCGATCGCCGTGCTCATTAAAATAACAATAACGATCCCGGCGCGCGTGACCGACATCGTGTTTTTACCCGATTTGCCGAATGTTTTTTCATAAAGATCGCGGCCCGCTGCCGTCCCCATGGTGTGAAACTGTGAGCTGATGGTGGACATCGCCGCCGCAAGCATAGAGATGAGAAATATGGAGGCGAACCAACTAGGGAGATAGGTTTTTATAAACAAAGGGATGATATTGTCATTGACGCCGCCTGCGGCAGCAATGGCGATTTTTCCGGTCGTGTTATAGAGCATCACGTTTGCCAAAGCGCCCACAATAAAGGCAATCCCTGTCATAGCGGCTATAAAGACGCCGCCGGATAATACAGCGCGATTGAGTTCTTTGTTGCTTTTTACCGTCATAAAACGCACGATCAGCTGCGGCTGCGCCAAAACGCCGATACCGACACCGACGATGATCGTTGAAATCAGGCTCCACCATGAAGGCGAACCGTTTTTAGGCATGGAAGTCCAACCCT
>DAITPG010000180.1:0-5362 GCA_036833715.1 Eubacteriaceae bacterium
GATCTTGGAAGATTACGAAAAAAATGCGGACCGTCCCGATGAAAAAGATCTTGAAGAGGCGCGTCGATTTGTTCTGCATGCTTTAGCTCAGGCGTGACCCTGCCGTTTTCAATCAGTTTCCTTGTTTCGGCTTATCTGAAGTGACTGTACTTAATAAAGCGTTAAGATGCTTGATTAACAAGTCGATGCGTTTCATATCTAAATTAAAATCAAGCTTTCATATAGAAATATAATCCTATTTTGACGGATGCCTTTTAGCGTCCGTTTTTCTTGGGAAAAAGATTATCCGAAATCTCGGATGTTTCTTTTTACTATTATCATTTTTTTTGCTAAAATAAAATCATAGAGACTATTTGAGGAAATTATGTTACTGGCATTTAAAGAAATAAACAAACATTACGGCTCGGATGAAATTTTAAGCAACGTAACACAAAGCGTTGAAGAGCAAGCGCGGATCGGACTCATCGGGCCCAACGGCAGCGGAAAATCCACACTCATGAAAATCATCGCCGGCATGATAGAGCCCGACGGAGGAAGTATAACCTTTAAAAGCGATCTATCCGTCGGCTATTTGCATCAGGACTTGGGTTTGGATGAAGAAAGCACCATTTTGGAAGAAACGTTAAAAGCGTCCGCTTCCATTATAGCTGAGGAACAGGCGCTTGAAGAACTCAGAAAAAAGATCGAATGCACGCAGGATTTAATTCTTTTGGAAAAGCTGAACAGCGAATATCATGCCAAACTGGAAGCTTTTGAACAGAAGAAAGGGTTTTATTACAGAAATATAACCGTCGCAACGCTTAAGGGACTGGGCTACGATGAGTCTTATCATAATTCCGTCATTAAAAATTTAAGCGGCGGACAAAAGATGCGAGTCGCTTTGGCAAAGATGCTGATAGCATCGCCCGATCTTCTGCTTTTGGACGAACCGACCAACTATCTGGATCTAAGAAGCATCGCATGGCTTGAAAATTATTTGAGCCAGTATTCCGGTGCGTATATCGTTGTATCCCATGACCGTTATTTTTTGGAGAAGACCGTCAATGTGATATGGGAAATGGAAAACGGAGAGATCAACCGTTATAGGGGGAATTATTCTGCCTATACTCTTCAAAGGGAAGAAAATGAAAAAGCTTATCTGAAGGCTTATGAAAATCAGAAAAAATACATTCAGCGGCAGCGCGAAGTGATCGAAAAATTACGCAGCTTCAATCGAGAAAAAAGTATCAAACGCGCAGAGAGCCGGGAAAAACTATTGGCGAAAGTTGATATGATGGACAAACCGACCGTCAAAAAAACTTCTCAAATATCCTTTGCAGCTAAAAATGTAATAACAAAAAGAGCTCTTACATTAAAAAATTTATCCGTTGGCTATAACGGCAAAGCGGTGATCGAAGGCATCGACATCGAAATCAAAACAGGGGAAACCATCGGTATTTGCGGAGACAACGCCGCAGGCAAGACAACGCTGCTTAAAACACTCACCGGTCAGATACCGCCTGTGAGTGGCGATATTGAATTTGGCAACAACGTAGACACCATGTATTTTAAACAGCAGCACGAAGATTTAAACCCCGACAACACCATATTGGAAGAGCTTGCTCAATACAGCGGCGAAGATAACTTGACCATACGCAATATTTTGGGCAGCCTATTGTTTTCGGCTGAGGATGTATATAAAAAGATCGCGGTCTTATCGGGCGGCGAAGAAAGCAGAGTAGCCGTAGCCAAACTGATGCTGACCAAAAGCAATATGCTGCTGCTGGACGAACCCACCAACCATCTGGATATTCCTTCGAAGGAAGTTTTTGAAGAAGCGTTGAAAGAATTTGACGGCACGATCCTTGTCATTTCGCACGACCGCTATCTGCTTAAATCCATCGCCGACCGTATGATGTTTATTGAAGAAGGCAAATGCTATACCTATGACTTTGGCTATGAAAAAGCAAATGAGCTTTTCACCACGGCGATTTTATCCGAGGCAGCCTCCGCCGAAAAATCGGAGGAAATAAAACCGCAAAAAATAAAAAATGAAACCTTAAGTAAAAACATGTTAAAGCGAAGCCGGGAGCGAGTGGTTGAAATTGAGCAGAAGCTTGAACAGATCGAAGATGAACGCAAGAGGCTGGAAGAAGAAATCAACGGCGAAAATTTTTATAAGGATATGAATGAAGCGGATCGCAAATTAAAGCTGCTTGAAGAGATGAACGCTGCCTACCATGCGATGGAGGAAGAGTGGATAGAATTGAATTATCTTCTTGAGGATTATCCCGAAACAGGCAAATAAATTGAATAACAATACAAATACACAGGAGTGAATCATGGCACAGCTATATTACCGATATTCCAGCATGAACGCGGGAAAATCGATCGAAGTTTTAAAAATCGCGCACAACTATGAAGAGCAGGGTAAAAGGGTTTTGATATTCAATTCCGATCTCGATGACCGGTACGGCAAAGGCGTGGTCGCTTCGCGGATAGGACTGCGCAGGGACGCCATAGCATTCAATAAAGAAACTTCGCTGATCAACATCATCCAATCCGCGCTGTCTGATGAGCGTCCGATCCACTGCATACTGGTGGACGAGGGTCAATTCCTTACGGAGAAGCAGGTGTTGGAATTAACACAGATTGTGGATTACATGGAAATCCCGGTGATCGTTTACGGATTAAAAAACGATTTTCAAAATAACCTTTTTGAGGGCAGCAAGGCCTTGCTTATTTATGCGGATAAAATAGAAGAAATCAAAACGATCTGCTGGTTTTGTGATAAAAAGGCCACGATGGTTTTGCGTGTGGTGGACGGAAAGCCAGTTTATACTGGAGAACAAGTATTTATAGGCGGCAATGACAATTATATTCCTGTTTGCCGAAAATGCTACGGCAATCCTAAATTGCCCATAGATAAAAAATAAAAAGAAATGCAGCGTATGATACGCTGCATCATAAAGCAGGCCTCCTGAGAATCAAAGGGGAAATCAGGCATCTACGATCTACCTGCTTTACATTTGGTAGTATGATCATTTAGATACATATTATTCATAAAATATAATTTTTTTTTATGTCAATACTATTTTTATGAATGATGTGAAAAGGCGGAATAGAAAAGCTTATTTTGGCGGTGCCCTAATGTCGCTTGTCATAGGGTTGCAGTATATCTTTATTAAAGATATACTGGCGATTTTTGGCGACAACATTTTTTTGCTGTTGTTTTTGCGCTTTTTTCTATCGATATTACCGTTTGTATTTTTTATAAAAAAAATAGAGTTTAAAATGCTTCTCAACGGGCGGATCATTGTGCTTTCTTTGATTCAACCCTTTTTTAATTTGATCCTACAAACGTACGGCGTCCAATTGCTTCCCGTTACGATTGTCGGATATCTCACCGCCTTGAATCCAATTTTCAATATGTCGGCTTCTCTGATCTTTTTAAAAGAAAAGGTTAATCTTAAACAAGTCTTCTATATAATACTCGCTGTCTCAGGCTGTATATTGTCATCCATAGGCGGTGCGTCTCTTCAAAGATTTACGATAGGAGGCGTTGCACTTATCGTCGGGTCTTTGATTTTGCGCAGTTTATATTCCATTTCATCAAAGAATTTATCCAAAGATTGTGTGCCTTTAACGATCACGTTCAGCCAGCTGTTTTGGGGCACCCTGCTTTTTTGCATTTCCGCAGGCATCGGCGGTCAATTTTCCGCTATCGGCTCTATCATAAAAAGTATGCAGGGCATGGACTGGTTATCGTTTATTTACTTGAGTTTCATGAGCCTCTCCGTCGCATATTTTTTAAACAATTATGTTATATCAAAAATCACGGTGATCACAACCGGTGTTTTAAACAATCTGACCTTTTTAGTTACGATTTTGAGCGGCGTATTGTTTATGAAAGAAAAGATCGGCATCGCGTCCATCATCGGAAGTATTATGATTTTGATCGGTGTTGTAATGGCTGCAAAGGAAAGGGCGGGATTTGAAAACGTATATCCGCGCAAAAAACTTTAAATATGCTTTGCAATCTGTTAAGATGATAAAAAAATCAACAGGGAAATAGTATGAGAATTTATTTGGATAATGCAGCGACTACCCAAATCGATGTTGCTGTGATGAAGGAGCTTGAGCTGTGTTTGCGTGATTATTATGCGAACCCGTCCTCGGTTCATATGATGGGGCAGGTTGCCGCGGCTAAAGTTGAAAATGCCAGAGAAATTTGTGCCGACGCAATCAGATGCAAACCGAACGAGATCATTTTTACGGGCGGAGGAACCGAAGCCGACAACATGGCGATTATCGGATACGCCAGAGCAAATCAAAGCAAAGGTAAACATATCATCACATCGGCCATTGAGCATCATGCGGTTTTAAATGCCTGCAGTCATTTGGAAAAAGAAGGATTCGATGTCACTTATCTTCCCGTAGATACAGACGGAACGCTCGGCATTCGTTCTTTAAAAGAAGCCATCCGGGACGATACGATCTTAATTTCCGTGATGCATGCCAACAACGAGATCGGTACCGTTCAGCCGATCAAAGAGATCGGCGAAATCGCAAGAAAGAAGGGCGCCGCTTTCCATTCAGACTGCGTGCAGACTTTCTGCAAGCTGCCTATCGATGTGACGCAGATGAATATTGACATGCTGAGTGTATCGGCGCACAAATTTCACGGTCCCAAAGGAATTGGATTTCTCTATATTAGAAACGGGATTAAAACAGAGCCGATCTTATTCGGCGGCAATCAGGAAGGCGACCGCAGAGCCGGAACCGTTAACGCGCCTATGATCGCAGCAATGGCAAAAGCAATCGAAGTAAGCGGTTTAAATCCAGATATTGATGAAAAAATCCTCTCACTGAGAAATCATCTGATCGGTCGTGTAATTGGCGAGATCCCTTACGTGACTCTCAACGGATCCGCCGTTCGCCGAATTCATGAAAATGCGAACTTTTGTTTTGCGGATGTCTCCACGGATGCGCTTCTATACGCAATGGATATTAAGGGCGTCTGCGTTTCGGCCGGCTCTGCCTGCAGTGCCGGAACGATTGAGACTTCCCATGTTATCCGTGCAATCGGCAAAGAGCACAGCGGGGCATCGATAAGGTTTTCGCTGAGCAAGTACACGACAAAAGAGGAAATCGACTGCGCAGCGGACACGTTAAAGGAAGTAGTAATGAAACTTCGAAAATGATGAATTAAGGACTTGACAAAAAACGCCAAATAAGTTAATATAAACGTCCAAACCCTATTTTTCTACCGCATACAGAGTAAAAAACGGCGTAATAAAGCGAAAAAAATGCACTGTAAAAAAGCGGTAAAAAAAACTCACAAAAAAGAAAAAAAAGAGTTGACAAAAGGAAGACGGTTTGG
>DAITPG010000181.1:0-5351 GCA_036833715.1 Eubacteriaceae bacterium
ACCCGCGACCCTCGCCTTGGCAAGGCGATGCTCTACCGCTGAGCCACTTTCGCATAAATGCTTATCTATAATACCTTATATTTAAGAAAAATTCAATAGAGATTTTGTTTTTATCTGACATTTAAATGAATTTAATAAAAATACATCTTCGTATTTTATGCGGATTTGCAATATTTCAAAATTGTTTTTAAGACCCTGCATTTAAATGATAAAAAATCGGTTTAAACGATGATTTTAATTTAAAGAAGGAAATATTTGTGCTATAATAAATGTCAAAATTGAGCAGGGATTACGAAATGGAATCATTATACGAAAAAAATGTATATTCATACATGAAAAAGTCAATCGAAGAAATTTACGGCAGCTTCGGATATGATGAGATCGATATCCCTTTGTTTACGAGCGCGCAGCTTTATGAAAAATACAAAGGCGTTCCCGGCAGTAAATTCGTTAAATTTTTGGACAGAAACGGCAAAGTGATCGTTATCCGCCCTGATGCAACTTTTCACATATTAAAGAAAGTCAACGCGAACGGAATCAGAAAAGTTCAGCGTTTTTATTATCATACCGAAATTGTGCGTTACAAAAGCGATAATCATGAGGATAATGAGATCATCCAGAGCGGCGTTGAGTTTTTTAACGACAACAGCCCCTTCTGCGACAGCGAAGTGATCGCTATAGCGATCAAAAGCCTGCTGAATCTTGGAATATATGACATACGTGTGGATATCGGTCATTCGGATTATATTTATGCTTTGTTTGACGGAAACCATCATTTGAATAAGGCCGATCTCCAAAAAATACATACGTATATCGCGCAAAAGAATACCGTCGACCTCAAGGAGTTTTTGCAAATCAAGAAAGTCGAAGGCGAACTTTCGGAACAGGTGATGGAAATATGTATGCTTTTCGGCGATTATGAAACCGTACGGCACCGCGCGGAGCAGCTCTGTGTCAATGATAAGATGCTGAGCGCGCTTGAAAACATCCATCAAATCTATACATGTTTAAAATCATACGGCTTGGAACAATATATTTATCTGGATTTGGGCTTTTCAAATCCGATGGAATATTATTCAGGCATGATATTTAAAATTTACGCCCAAAATGCCAAGGAAGAGATCATCAGCGGAGGCAGGTATGATCAGCTTGCAAGCAAGTTCGGGCTCAGAAAATATGCCTGCGGATTCGGCCATAATTTAAATTTATCGTCAGAATTGATCAAGGCGCAGATGAGTCACGGAGATGAACGAGTCGTGATACAGTGTCCGCCGCATGATATAAACGGAATAGCTGCTGCGGAAAAGATCCGCGCAAAGGGATTTCCCGCAGTACTCAACGAAGGCGGCGAAAAGCTGACTGTCAAATATAAGAACCGGATCTATACCGATGCAGAGGATTTTTTAAATAAAGCAAACGCAAGAGGTAAGTTTTGATTAAAATAGCCGTAGCCAAGGGCAGGGTTGCCAAAGAAGCGGTAAAACTATTGGAAGCGCATCAAATTTTATTTGAAGATGTGGAAGATACGCGAAAACTGATTATTGAAGATGTGAGCGGACGATATCAGATCATATTGGTAAAACCCAGCGACACCGCCGTCTATGTGGAGCAGGGCGTGGCCGATTGCGGCATCGTCGGCAGGGATATCTTAATGGAGGATGAACCTGATGTATACAGGCTGTTTTCACTTGATATCGGTAAGTGCAAAATGTGCGTCGCAGGCAGAGCGGGCACCGATATCCGGGGCATGCATAAAATTAAGGCGGCCTCCAAATATGTAAACAGCGCAAAAAAATATTTTGAAGCCCTCGGCAAGGATTACGAGATCATCAAACTCAACGGTTCTGTTGAACTGGCACCTCTGCTTCATATGAGCGATGTGATCGTGGATATCGTACAAACAGGTTCAACGCTTAAAGAAAACGGCTTGGTTGTGTTGGAAGATATCTATAATATATCTTCTGTATTTATCGTAAACAAAGCGGCTTTAAAAACCAAGCACGAGGAACTGAAACTGCTGATGAATATGCTGGATAATTGAAAATTCAGTCCTATGGGTTTCGGTGAAAGGAACAACGATGAAAATCATATCTATCGATAAAAACATAGATTTAAAAAGCCAGATCAAATTTATTTCTCAAAGAAGCAGCGATAAGCTTAAACATGTGGAACAAGCGGTTTCCGATATCATCGTAAACGTAAAGGCCAATAAAGACAAGGCGCTGTATGAATATTCCGAGAAATTTGACGGTGTAAGCCTTCATTCTCTGCGGGTTACGCAAGCAGAGATAGACAAGGCCTACGAGGAATGCGATCCTGGCTTCATAGAAATTTTAAAAGAAGCAAGGCAGAATATTATTGAATATCATTCAAAACAATGTTATTCGTCCATCGAAATTTGTTCGGAAGGGCGGTGCCTTACCCAAAAAATAACACCGATCAAGCGCGTCGGACTATATGTTCCCGGAGGAAAAAGCCCGTATCCGTCCACGGTCCTTATGGACAGCGTGCCCGCAATGGTTGCAGGAGTGAAGGAAATTGCGATGATCACTCCGCCCGATAAACAAGGCAACATCAATCCAAATATTCTGGCCGCGGCCAAGGTATGCGGCATTACCGAAATCTATAAATCCGGCGGAGCGCAGGCCATCGCGGCGCTCGCTTACGGAACCGAAACCATCGAGCCTGTGTATAAAATATGCGGTCCCGGAAATTTATATGTAACGGTCGCAAAGCGGCTGGTATACGGTGATGTCGATATCGACATGCTGGCGGGGCCCAGCGAGGTGCTCATCATTGCCGATGGTTCTGCCAATCCCGTTTACGCCGCGGCTGATCTGCTTTCCCAAGCCGAGCATGACGAAGCGGCAGCCTGTATTTTGGCCACCGACAATGCGGATTTCGCAGATCAAGTGAAAGCAGAAGTCGAAAGGCAGTTAAAAACGCTTTCAAAAGCCGATATCGCAAAAAAATCGATTGATAATTACGGGATCATCTTCGTTGCCGAAGATATCGCAACCTGCCTGCGGTTATCGAATGAGATCGCGCCGGAGCATCTTGAATTGCTTCTTCCCGAACCTGAGATATATTTGGAATATATAGAAAACGCGGGCACCGTATTTTTGGGTGAATTTACGCCGGAGCCGGTCGGCGATTATTTCGCAGGCAGCAATCATACCATACCAACTTCGGGGAAGGCAAAATTTTATTCTCCGCTATCGGCGTATGATTTTATGAAGCGGACATCCGTTGTGCGTTACGAAAAACACGCGCTTGAAAAAATCAAAGACAAGGTGATCGAATTTGCCAATAGGGAAGGGCTGACGGCGCATGCCAATTCCGTAGCCAAGAGGTTTGAACATGAATGATTTGATCCGAAGCATTTATAGAAGCTATAAACCCTATAAAACGTCGCCTCAGGATTATGATGTAATACTTAACGCTAACGAAAATCCCGTCAATCTTTTGGCGCAGTTACCGCAGGAAAAACTTGAAAAGTTGATAAAAGAGGTTCAATACAATCGTTATCCCGAAAGCGACAATACGCAGCTGCGAAAGACTTATGCGGAATATATCGGTAAAAAGCCGGAGAATATCATTGCCGGCGTAGGCTCAGACGAAATCATCCGCATGATCGCTGACTTGTTTATTGAAAACGGAGACTGCGGCGTTGCCTGTGTGCCTACATTTTCGATGTATAAGCAGCTGATTCAAACGGCAAAAGGCTTTTTTATCGATGTGGACCCCAGGGATGAAAGCCTTGAACCGGATATTGATACGCTCATAACGGCCGCCAACGAAAACAACGCCAAACTGATTTTTATATGCACGCCAAACAATCCCACAGGCTACCTTTGGAAAAAGGATGACATCATCAGCGTGATCGAAAACACCAAAGCGATGGTCATCATCGATGAAGCCTACACGGACTTTGCCGAAGATAACAATTTGGATTTGATCGATACATACAGCCGGGTAATCGTTTTACGCACATTGTCCAAGGCATTCGGTCTGGCGGGTGCCAGAGTAGGCTTTGCGGTTGCGTCTGAGCAGACGATCGATTTTCTCAATTTAGTCAAAGTGCCTTATAATTTAAATGTGTTTTCCCAATGCGCGGCTCAATTAGTGCTTGAAAATATTGATGTCGTAAAAAAACAGATCGCTTATTTAAAAAGCGAAAGAGATTTCATGATCGGTCATCTTCAGCGGCACAGAGAAATCAAAGTATATCCAACCTCGGCCAACTTTATTTTGATCACAACTCCCAAGGCGGCCGAACTGTTCAACAAGGCGGAACGGGCTAAAATCAGCTTACGAAATTTCTCCGCTGAAATATCCGACACGCTGCGCATCAGCGTCGGCAGCAGGGAAGAAAATCTAAAGCTCATTACGATCATCGAGGAGGTTTTCTCATGAGAAAAAGTGAAAAGCAGAGGACAACAAGCGAAACGAATGTTTTTGTATCCTTGGATATCGACGGCATCGGAAAAGGGCAGATATCCACCGGCATCGGTTTTTTAGACCATATGATGGATCTTTTTATCCGCCACGGCGGTTTTGACGCCGTGATCAAGCTTGAAGGCGATCTTGAAGTCGATACCCATCATTCCGTTGAGGATCTTGGAATCGTATTGGGTCAGGCGTTCAACAGCGCGCTGGGAGATAAGATCGGCATCAAGCGCTATTCCACCTATTATGTGCCCATGGATGAAGCGTTGGTGCGCGTATGCGTGGATATCAGCGGACGAAGTTACTTGAGCTGGCATGTTCCGTTTTCGAGAGAAAACATCGGCGATCTTGAAACAGAAACCGTCGAAGAATTTATGCGGGCATTTTGCGACAATGCAAAAATTACGGTGCACGCGCATTGCCTGGAAGGGGTCAACAATCATCATATCTGCGAAGCATTGTTTAAGGCGTTCGGCAGAGCCCTTTCGGAAGCATCATTAATCATTGGACAAAGTTTACCCACTACGAAAGGTTTGTTATAGATATGATCGGTATCATCGATTATGGCGTAGGCAATTTAAAAAACGTCAAAACCGCGGTTTCAAAGGCAGGGCATGACTGCGTTATCAGCAACAGCGCTGATGAACTGCGTCAGTGCGCCGGCTTGATTCTGCCCGGCGTCGGGGCATTCGGAGACAGCATCGAAAGATTCAATCAATCCGGGCTCCGAAGCTTTGTCGATCACTGGGCGTCAGACAACAAATTCATGCTCGGCATTTGCGTTGGGATGCAGCTGTTGTTTGAGCGAAGCTATGAAATGGGCACTTATGAAGGGCTGGGGTATTTAAAGGGTGAGGTCATTCCTTTTGAAAAGCCCTTGAAGGTTCCGCACATGGGCTGGA
>DAITPG010000182.1:0-5336 GCA_036833715.1 Eubacteriaceae bacterium
AGACGCCGGCGTAAACGCCGTGGCGGTGCACGGGCGCACAAGGGAGCAGATGTATGCCGGCAAAGCCGACTGGGACAAGATCGCGGAGACGGTGGAGGCGGTCTGTATCCCTGTGCTTGGCAACGGAGATGTTGCAGCCCCCGAAGATTACGCTCGTATGAAAGCCCATACGAAATGCGCGGGCGTGATGATCGGCCGCGGGGCGATGGGCAATCCGTTTATCTTCCGCGAGATCGCGGATTACAACCGCACGGGCGCGTATTCAAAAACGGAGCATGCCGAAAAGCTGGCCGTCGCGCTGCGCCATTTTGACTATCTGGCGGAGTGCAAGGGCGAAGCGAAAGCCTGTGTCGAGATGCGCAATCATCTGGCGTGGTATACCAAGGGGATGCCCCACAGCGCCAAGATACGCGGCGACATCAACGGCATCAAAACGCGGCAGGATCTGGAAGGGCTGATAAGCCGCATCCAATCGGAGCTCGAATAAACAATATAAACAGACCGCTTTTTTTGCGGTCTGTTTATATTCTCATTTCAAAGGCAGTACTATATAATTTGTTTGCTATTAATCCGCATATCGGTATGTACATGATAACCTTGTGAGGCAAAAACTTTTAAGAATTTTATTTTTTCCGTAATCATAGATATCTTCAGAAACCCAAGCTTTACTCTATTGGCACATATCCTAAGAATAACTCATTGTAACCGTGCAAAATATATGCTACCATTAATTAACATATATTTAGTAAGGGGAAGACGGATGAGTTATATCATGGATTTGCGAAAATATGTAGGACATGATGCTTTAATTGGTGTGGGTGCAACTACACTGGTTTTTAATAAAGAGAAAAAACTGCTATTAAATTTGAGAAGTGACACAAACACTTGGGGAATACCCGGTGGTTCAATGGAATTGAATGAAACAATAGAAGAAACTGCGGTGAGAGAGCTTAAAGAAGAAACAGGCATAAGTACAAATGACTTACAACTGGTTTCAGTGTTATCCGGCAAAGAATTCTATTATGAATATCCAAACGGCGATAAAATGTGGTCAGTTATTATCTTGTTTAATGTACTGAATTACACCGGAGAACCAAGAGTATCGGACAATGAAAGTACGCAGCTAAGGTTTTTTGCTCTTGATCATCTGCCCGAAATGGAACTTAGAGCGAAAAGAATCATTAACAAAATACTTGACGGAACTATAGAAATTGATTACTAGATTCCGCATTAAGTATTTTGAAGAATCTAAGAAGAATATACTTTATTTTCATGTATGTTAAATCCAAATGACTATAACCATACCGCAATTTGCAGGTATCGAAGAAAGATAGCCAAAATCAGGTTGTAATCAGCCTGATTTTTTTGAGATAAAAGTCATTTTCGCGCACCTATAAATTACGATTTTCTTCACGGATTTCTGCCGTCTGTCCCTGCACAGACTCCGGCGTATATTCCTTTAATTGAAGGCATGGCAGCAAAAATATCAGCCCGACCCATGCGGCGCCAAACCATAAATAGGATACCGGCACATAGGCAAGCGCGATTTTCGCGTAAACCGAAGCGGCAAGCATACCGCCCTGCATGATCAGCGACTGCAGCGAAAGTAGCGAAGCGCGGCTGTCGCCCGGTATCTGCTCGTTGATCATCGTCGCTTCCGCAATATTGGCCGCCCCCAAAAAGAAGTAGATCAGGCAATAAAAGACCGCAAAGGACAGCGGGCTTTTTTGCATGGCGCAAAGCGCAGCCGAAACCGCCATAAAGACCCGAGCAAACACATAAAGCGTTTTTTGACTGATCGCCTTTTTCGTAAGCAGCCGTTCCGCGGCGATGTTGCCGCTCATTACAAAAGCAAAATAAAGCAGGGACAATACGCCCAATAGGCCCGTCTGTCCCTCCCTCGCGCCCAAGAGCCGCTGAAAATGCGGCTGCCAATACGATTCCAGCACGCACAGCAGAAAGCCCGTCGAAATCACCGACAGCAAAAGCAGCTTGAGATTTTTTCTCTCCGACACCGCCTTAACGCTGGCGGCTATCTGGGCCTTTAACGAAATTTTCTTTGCGGATGTCAGCGGCAGGTCAGCCGGTATCAAATAAGCGGTCAGCAGCACCGCTGCCGCGCTTAAAACGATCCTGAAATATAAATTGAAGTCGTACGTTCCGATATACGGCAGATATTCAGCCGTAATTGCGGGTATCAAGCCCCCGGTAAGCGCTCCCGCGGCAAGCCCCGCCGCTTCGCATAAGGATAGGATTTTCACGGCTTTCGGAAGTTTTTCGCAGCCGAAGGCCTCCGCGTACCGGTCGATGAACAATGCCTCAAACGAGCCCGAAGCGAGCGCGCGGCCGGCGCCGAACAAGCCGATCGCAGCCATTACGGCGACTGTTCCGTATCCGATAAGAAAAATAACAAAGGATGCCGCGCCAACCAGCGTCGCGATCATAAAAATTTTTTTTCTGCCGATCCTGTCCGCGGCAATGCCCGAGGGCACTTCCAAAACGGCGGCAACGGCGGCATAAATCCCCATGGCCAGCGCAAGGCTGCCGATATTGAGTCCTTTGTCCAGCAGCAGCAGGCTTAAAACCGCAACCAGAAGCCCCTGCGAAAAATAATGGATAAGCAGTATCAGCGAATAGCGGTAAACTTTCATTCTTTTGTTTCCGCCAGATCCATACGGTAAGCCATTACGGCCATTTCCCAAGGGTGCGTATTTTCGGTAGCTTCTGTATGATTTTGCAGATACTCCGTCAGTATCGCGTGAAGCTCGTCGGCTTGCTCCTCGGTCAAATGCATCACCGAGGTGGCGATGTCATTGAGCCTGCTTATTTTGACATCGTTTCGGTTTTTATATTTTTGCACCACCGTTAAGTAGTTATGGTAAATTTCCTCCAGCTGATTGTGGACAAACGCTTCCCTTGAATCGCTCAGTTCGTCGTCGTACATCTGCCCAATGCTTACCGTTACATCGGCAAGGCGCATAAAATTGGCCCGTATCCCGTTGATCAGCTCGGTATGGTCATCCTCAAGCAAGCCGATGGATGCCAGCTTTTTCATATGATGCTGCGCGGAGGAGGGGGTGATCTGCAGTCTATCGGCTATTTGTTTGGCCGTGGCGGGGCAGCCTAGCCGGCTCATTTCGCGTACTATTTTCTGCCGCAACGGCAGCGTATAAATGCGCAGGGTTTTTTCATCGTTGAGCACTATAGTTTTTATGGCTTCTCCTTAACGTAACAAATATTGTTATGTTATATATAATAATACGATAAAAGTATCTTGTCAATTAAATTTCATTTGCAAATTGTAAAAAAACCTTGACAAATTTGTTAAATAATTATATAGTTAATTACACAAGTAACTAACCAAGGAAGTGAAACAAAATGTTCATGGAATTCAATAACGATACGCCGATCTTTATGCAGATCGCCGATCAAATAGAGGATGCCATACTTGCGGGTCTTTTTCCCGAGGAGACGCAGATTCCGTCCACCACCGAAATATCCGTCAATTACAAGCTAAACCCCGCAACGGCGCTCAAGGGAATGAACCTGCTCGTCGATCAGGGGATCATTTACAAAAAGAGAGGTCTCGGTATGTTTGTCGCGGAAGGAGCCGCCGCAAGGCTCAAAGAGAAAAGAAAAAGCCAGTACTTCGATAATTATGTCAAAAGAAGCATCGACGAAGCCAAACGCTTAAAGATCACGCAAAACGAACTCATAGAAATGATACAGAGAGGGTATGAAGAATGAACGGAATCCAGGTAAAAAATTGTACCAAAAACTACGGCGATGTGCGCGCGCTCAACGATGTGAGCCTGTTGTTTGAGCCGGGGAAAATCTACGGCCTGCTGGGGCGCAACGGAGCGGGCAAGACGACGCTGCTCAATTTGATCACCAACAGGATCTTTGCCGACAGTGGGGAAGTTATGGTCGACGGGCGCAGCAACAAAGCCGACAACGCTCTGAGAAACCTGTATATGATGAGCGAAAAAAATTATTATCCCGAAAACATGAAGATCAGGGATGTGTTCCGTTGGAGCAAGGAATTTTACCCTGCTTTTGACATGGATTATGCCAATTCGCTTGCGGATCAATTCGGGCTGAAAACCGATAAACGCATCAAGGCGCTGTCCACCGGCTACGCCTCCATTGCCAAGATCATTGTCGCTTTGTCGGTCAATGCCGATTATGTGCTGCTGGATGAGCCGGTGCTGGGTCTGGACGCCAACCACAGGGAGATGTTTTACCGCCTGCTGCTTGAAAATTACAGCGAAAGGCCCAAAACTTTTGTGATCTCCACGCATCTTATCGAGGAGGCCGCCAATGTCATCGAAGACATCGTGATCATCAAAAACGGGCAGATACTGCGCAGCCAGCCTTGCGAACAGCTGCTTTACGAAGCCTATACCGTCAGCGGCCTTGCAACCGCCGTGGACGAATACGGCAAAAATAAACATGTCTTCAGCGAAGATATCGTCGGCGGTTTAAAATCCGCTTACATTATGGGAACGCCCGATGCCGAGGAGGCGCGCCATAAAGGCCTTGAGCTTTCCAAGCCCGACCTTCAGAAATTATTTATACGTTTAACCAACGAATAGGAGCAGATAAAATGAAAACAGCTATCAAATATCAATTATGGGAAAGCAAACGCTCGCTTCTCGTATTTTATACGGTGATCTATTCCATCTACATCTTCTTTGGGATCATGTTCACCGCCGATGTCGTCGATTCCGCTTCCGTCCGTTTGGGCGGCATGTGGGTAGCCTCCATGATCTTTGTGTTTGTGGTCGGCCTCAACTCCTTTAAAGAAACCTTCAAGATGTTTATGCAAAACAATCAGTCCCGTAAAACCTTGTTTGTCGGCTATTGCGCGGATGCCGTCATCCTGTCCTTTGTGATGTCGCTGATCAATTCCGTCAATACCGCCGTCATGGCGCCCTTGATCGGCGAATCTCCTGTCACTTTGGGCTTATATGCATCCCGCTACGCATCCTTTGATTTTTCGGTATGGGCGGATTCGTTCCTGTGGTGCTTCGCGCTGTTTCTGATGGCCGGCATGCTGGGATACGCGATCACGATCGCCTATTATAAAATGAACAAGCAAATGAAGATCGCAGCATCCGTCGGATTCCCCGTGTTTTTCTTTATGATACTGCCGCTGATCGATCCGGTGCTTTTTGATAATTTCTTCGCCCGTATGTTGTTTCAGTTCTTTACATTTGCGGGAGCCAATCCATACAATGTGGTCATCTTCTGCCTGTCCGCTGCCGTGCTCTTTGGTATGATCAGCTGGCTGATGATCCAAAAAGCGGTCATTAGCGCTTGCCGGACAAGATCCA
>DAITPG010000183.1:0-5330 GCA_036833715.1 Eubacteriaceae bacterium
AGAGGAGAAATAGCGTGAAAGGTTTATTATTAAAGGATTTTTACAGTTTAAAACGCTATACCAAAACCCTGCTGGCCATGCTCGCGTTATATACGGTGCTTGGCGCAACCAGCAGCTCCCCGTCGTTTATCACGGGTATGATCGTGCTGGTAATGACGCTGCTCACCATCACCAGCTACGCCTATGACGAGACCGCGCATTTTCATCAATACGCGATGAGCTTTCCGATCAGCCGTCAAAAATTCATTCTCAGCAAATACATCCTCGCGCTCATTCTTACGGTCATCGGCGGTGTGATGGCCGCGGCTATCACGGGCATCATCGCCGTAATGAAAGGCAGCTATCCCTTAAGCGAAATTCTTTTCACTTCCGCGGGAGTCTGCATGGTGGCGCTCGTTATGATCTCGGCCATGCTGCCGATGATGGTAAAATTCGGTGTCGAAAAAGCAAGGATCATGCTGGTTGCGGTTTTTTTGATTCCCTTCGGCATTTTTATGCTGCTCAGCCATCTCGGCGTGCCCATGCCAAGCGAAGCGCAGCTTGCGATGCTCGTTAAGTTTTCTCCTATGGTTGTGGCCGCTTTAATGGTAGTTTCCTATTTTATATCCTGCGGTATCATGGCCAAAAAAGAATTTTGAAATTACTCCGGATGCTTGTCCGATCCGGACTTAATTAAACGAAGAATTATAGTAAATGACCAAATATAATTTAAGAAAAAAATAAAGATACCGCCTTATGATCGGCGGTATCTTTGTTTTATAAACCTTTTCCCGTTCCCTAACCCTTTAATGCCATTATATAAAAATAAACCGATTAAGTCAATATAAAATTTGTAAAAATACCATATTCATATAAAATTTGATTGATTATGATACTATTAATTTGTTATTCAAAGTTAAAAGCCGAAGAGCTCCCGTTGTATTTTCACTGCGGTCGGGCAGGCCGCAATCCCGCCCAGCGAAGTTTCGCGCAATGAAAACGGCAGACTTTTTCCCACTTCGCCCATCGCGTCGACCACCTCATCAAACGGTATCACGCTTTCAATGCCGGCAAGCGCCATTTCGGCGCAGCCGAAAGCGATCATCGCGCCGGTCGCGTTACGTTTGGAGCAGGGCGCCTCTACCAGCGAAGCCACGGGGTCGCAGACAAGGCCCATCATACTTTTTAAGGTAAGCGCTGCGGCATTCAGACACATTTCGGGCGTGCCGCCCATCAGCTCAGTGACGGCAGCTGCGGCCATTGCCGAAGCGGAACCGATCTCCGCCTGACAGCCTGCGATGGCTCCCGCCAGAGAAGCTTTCTGCGCGATCAGCAGGCCGATGCCTGCCGCCGTAAATAAACCGTTGACAATGTTATCTTCGCTGAGATTATGTTCTTCCATCAGCGCGATCAACACGCCGGGGATCACTCCGCAAGAGCCTGCCGTCGGTGCCGTTACGATCTTTCCCATGGAAGCGTTCACCTCGGTGATACTCAGCGCATAAAGGATCGCTTTTGTCATCATGGGGGAAAGAAGCGTTCGTCCGGCCGAGAAGTTGTCCCACAGCTTTTTGGCATCGTTTTGAATGATCTTGCACTGGATCTCTTCGCTTTGGGTATAGGCTTTTTTGGCTGCTGTTTTCATGATTTCAAAATCGGCCTTCATCCTGCCGAAAACATCGTCATAGGATTTTAAATTATTTAATATTTCAAAATCGATCACGGCTTTGCTGATGGAGCATTGACTGTTTGCGCAGCGTTCCAAAAGGTCGGCTCCGTTTTTGATCTGCATGGCGCACCTCGTTTTATATCGGTTGGATGATGATCGCTTTTTTGATGCCCGGGATCTTGTTGATCTCTTCCAGCGCGCTTGCGGCGATGGTTTCGTCGGTTTGCGCCACTAAAATGGCATCCGAGAAGCGTTCCTCGCGAAAAAGCTTCAAAAAGGCAATGTTGATGTTGTGGGCCGACAAAACGGCCGTAATCTTGGCAAGCATCCCCACAACGTCCTTGTGCATGGTCACCAGCGAGGTATACTGCCCCGAAATATCCACGCGCATGCCGTCGATCATAAACACATTGATGCGTCCGCCGCCGACGGATTCTCCGATGATGGAATGGCATTCGCCGTTTTTCTGCGTGATATCAAAGCGCACGGTGTTTCCGCTGAATTCATCCGACGCCGAAATAATAAATTGATAATGCAGCCCCCGATTTTCGGCTTCGGAATACGCCAGCTTAATATTCTCATCATCCGCGGCAAAGCCGAGCAGGCCGCCCAAAAGCGCTTTGTCGGTGCCGTGCCCTTTGTAGGTATACGCAAAGGAACCGTAGAGCGTAAACGTCACATTCTCAATGTCATCCGCGCCAAACTGGCGGCAGAAGCTGCCAAGGCGCACCGCGCCCATGGTATGAGAACTGGACGGCCCGATCATTACGGTTTCAATCACTTCAAATATGCTGTTGATGCTCATTGCTCATCCCCGCTTTCGCCGCGAATTCATGCCGGATAATTCAATCGCCCCTCATCGATGCGGTTCAATATCTCCGCATAAGCGGCCGCGTCTTTTTTGGCTTCATCCAAGCAAAGATCACGGTAATTGCCGCATTCGACGGGTGATGCGCCCGGCACTTCACCCTCATAATCAAGAATAAAAGCAAACAGGCCTTTGATCACATCCAATACATCCGCGGAGCGGAGCGCCCCGTGGAAGATGGCGTAAAAACCTGTTCGGCAGCCCATCGGTCCGAAATACACCGTCCGATCCTTCCATGCTGCATCGTTTCGCAGATAGGTTGCCCCCAGATGTTCGATGGTATGCGCCGAAGTTGTGGAAAGCACATCATTTGTGTTGGGTTTTTTCATGCGGATGTCCAGCGTTGTGACGGTTTCGTTTCCGAAACTGTCCGTGCGGGATACATAAAGGCCTTCGTTCAGCCGTGTGTGATCAATGGTAAAACTGGTGATCTTCTGCATTTGTTCCTCCGTATGTCCGTTAATCGTTGCTGCCGATATCTAATTTTGATTTTCGATGATCTGCTGCACTCTGCCTACTTGGTCATTTTCCGCTAGCATCACTTTGATGCCGTGCGGGTGGTTGGGGCTGTTGGTCAAAATCTTTTTTACATGGCCGCGCGTGAGCTTTCCCGTCGGCTGATCTTTTTTTAGCACGATATCCACCAACGCGCCGATCTTGATATCCGATCTGTTTTTTCCGTTCATATTTTCTCCGGTCGTAAATTAATAGGTTATCTTTATTATATGCTCAGAGCTTGATTTTTCAAATGAAACTGTAACAGAAATAAAAAATGCGAAGGATCGCTCATTCGCATTCATATTCGTAGTATATCTGATTTGTTTATTAGTAAAAAATAATGAGTCCATTATATGCACAAATAATTTTTTGTTTCCTTAAGGTAAGGATGATCTCTTAACACATCTTGGACTATGCTCTTTGATTGTTCGCTGATTTTTTTTAAATAGTCGAGATCGTATAACGCACTTTTAAACGTTTGGAAAAACATATAGTTTCCCAACTCGCATAATTCGGATTTTGTTATGTTTAATAATTTTTCATACTGCTTTACAACAAGCAATCGCATGGCTCCCAGATGTTCAATAAACATGCATTCAAAGGCAATATCTTTATCCTCAATGACAGGTGAAAGCGCAATGATTTCTTTAAATACTTCTATTTGACGACTGTTTCTGATAGCGTCTTCTATCAAATCATGCTTGTTCATTTCATACATAAAACGGTCGTAATTCCGGTCGATGTCCGTAAGCGCAAAATGCAGTCTGTTGAAAGTAAAAAAAAGCAGCAACCGTTCATTTTCGGGTACATAATTATTCAAAATACCATGAAGTGTTTCGTAATTATTGTTGATCATGTCACGCGCTATCATGTCCTTGGTTTTGTAATAATACGTAACCAAACCGAAATTGATGCCCGCTTCCTTTGCGATCATCGTAATGGGTGTTGCTTCAAAGCCGTTTTCCAGATAAAGTCTTTTGGCAGCCAGATAAATGGCCTCTTTGGTGTTGATTTTATCGCTTTTTATATTTTTCATAATTGATTCATTATAGCATCGGATGATTAAAAAGTCTACAGTATGCGGTTTTTGCTTGAAAAGTTTAAAATACTTATTTGTAAAATCGGCAATAATACGTGCATATTATTGGTTCGTTCGGTGAAATAAGCAATTTCAAATCATATGCATTATCGGTTTAGAATATCCGCCGTTCGTTATTTATCTGCAATTATTAATATCAGAATCCATCGGATACATTTGCGTAAAGCCTAACATAATGAAACGATCCGGTTTTTTAAACAAGTGAATCGATGATTTTGCCTTTCAATTAATTTGCGTTTTCTTCCTGATTGCGCCAATACCTCGCGCCGTCCTTGGTGCGGCACAGCACCCTTGCTTCCACAAGCTCGCGCCGAAGCAAAAAATAATCGCCGAAGATGTGCCATTCCTTAATAATCGCGTTGACTTCTTTTTCTGTATAATCTTTATCGAACATAAATTTTTCGCCCAGATAGCGCAAAATTTCATACCGTTTGGCCCTTTTTGTAGGCATCTGCGCTATTTTTCCGTTTTGGTCCAAAAAGGGCAGGATGGAGATATTCATTATAAGCGCACCTCAGTTTTACAAAATTACTAAATTACTAAATTACTAATATTATAAGTCTTGAAGAGGCATAAGTCAAGAATAAAATAAAAAAGGCCTTCAATGAAAGCCTTTGTTATCTAAGCGAATTTTAATCCATACAAATTTAGCAGTTGATAAAATTCGGTTCGTACTCCCGGGCGGCGTTAAAATTGTATGGAAATCAAGGCGGGTTTTATGTATAATAATTCTGTAAAGGAAGGACGATACATGATCACAAGAGAACAGATCGAAGAAAAGATCACGCAGTACCCCATATTTGAATACGCTTTTCCGGAAGTATCCGATATCAATTTCTATCCCAATGTACGCAAAATCTGTGAAAGCGAATGCCCGCAGTTCGCAAAATCGTGGTCGTGCCCGCCGGCGGTCGGCAGCCTTGAGGAATGCCGTGCGCGTATTTCAGGCTATCAAAATGCCTTTATTTTCAGTACGGTATCCGAAGTGACGGACTCCGAAAATCTGGAGGAAGCGCTCGCGACAAGGCCGGAGCACCTCGATATCGTCAACGCGGTACGAGCCGATATCTTCGGCGAAGCCGAGGATGTGTTAATATTAACCGCCGAATCCTGCGCCATCTGTGAAGAATGCACTTATCCCGTCGAGCCGTGCAGGCATCCCGAGCGCATGTACCCGTGCATTGAAAGCCAAACGATTTTGGTCACGGAAATCTGTG
>DAITPG010000184.1:0-5323 GCA_036833715.1 Eubacteriaceae bacterium
GCTTTGCCTGCGTAATTGATAGAATACTCCAGGTGATTGTCTTCAAAAGCATGTTTGATTTCGTTGATGGCATTTTCGATTTTATTTTGGCTGATCACATAAAGCGGTGTCCCGAATTTCTTTGCCAGCTCAACGGTATCATGGCCCGCAAAAATAAAATGTTGATTTGTCATGATGTTTTTTCTCCTAATTGTCGTTATTTCATATCATTATATCAAAAAAATCGATGTAAGTATAAATTATTTGATTAATTACTGCTAAAAATCTCTTTTTTTGGTATTATAGTTACAGAATAGTTTATTGGGGAAAAAATGTACGAAACAATTAAAGAAATTATTGACCGTAAAGATTACAAGCCTTTAAAATATAAGGATTTTTGTTATCTGCTGCAAATTACAAAACAAAAAGAAAAGCAAATTCTGCTTGAGGCTTTGGATCAAATGGTCCAAAACAAAGAGCTTTATTTAAATGAAAAAGGAAAATATGAGCTTTTTGGCGCATCCGATCTGGTAAAGGGACGATATCGCGCCGGCAAAGGCAGCTTCGGCTTCGTGGAAATTGAAGATGATCCTGTTGCCAATGACATCTATATCGGGAGTGAAAATGCCGGCGGCGCCTATCATAACGACCTTGTTCTTGTTAAGATCGTAAAAGAGCCCCAGCAGGGAAGAAATTCCGAAGGCAAGGTTATAAAAATCATCGAAAGAGCCCAGCAGATTTATGTGGGAACTTTCCACAAAAATAAGAATTTCGGTTTTGTTGTATTAAACAATCAAAACGATAATGATGATGTCTTTATTCCCAAAACGCAGTTTAACGGCGCCAGAAACATGGATATGGTGCAAATCGAGATAACGAAGTTTCCCAATTTAAAAGAACAAAAAAGGGAGGGACGCGTTCTTGAGATTTTAGGCTACAGTAAAGCCGACGGAATGGATATAACGGCGCTTATCTATAAGCATAACCTTCCCGTTGAATTTGAACCGGAGACCGTCAAAGAAGTTGAAAAACTAGTACAAACGGATTTCTCAGAAGAATTCGCCAAAAGGCGCGATCTCACATGCGAGAATATCTTTACCATCGACGGAAAAACAGCCAAAGACTTGGATGATGCCGTCTGCGTAAAAAAAACGGATAGCGGATATAAATTATTAGTATCCATAGCCGATGTGAGCTTTTATGTAAAAGAAAACTCACTTATTGACCGAGAAGCGTATGAACGCGGGACAAGCGTATATTTCCCCGACAGGGCTGTGCCCATGCTGCCAAGAGCCTTGAGCGAAGACTTATGCAGCCTTAATCCCAATGAAAAAAAGCTTACTTTTACCGCAGAAATGGATATCGATGGAAGCGGTAAGGTAATTTCTGCCGATTTTTATAAATCAGTCATCCGGTCCAAGGCGCGTTTTGTTTATAATGAGGTAAACGACCTTTATGAGGGAAATATAGCGCATTTAAAAAACGAGTATCTTGTGTACGAAGAAGATCTTCACAGGATGAAAGAGCTTGCGGCTGTTCTCTTTGAACGCAGGATGAAGCATGGCGCAATCGATCTTGATATCGATGAAGCATTTATCGAGGTCGATGGAAAAGGCAACGCCATTGATGTATATCCAGAAGCCAGAGGCGCCGCGGAACGCATCATCGAAGATTTCATGCTTACGGCAAACAAAAGCGTTGCGGAATATATCTATCACACAGGCGTACTGGGGATCTACCGCGTACATGAAGAGCCGGATAAAGAAAAGATCGATACTTTTATTCGTTTTGCTTCGCTGATGGGACATAAAATACGATTGGCAAAACAGCATTTTTCAGCGCAGCTCAATACCTTTATCGAAACTGTCAAAGGCAAGGATGAAGAATTTTTGCTCAAGAAGGTTTTGCTTCGCTGCATGAAAAAGGCCGAATATCGGTCCGATACCACTTCGCATTTTGCGCTGGCTTTTGACTATTACACACATTTCACTTCACCGATCAGGCGCTATCCCGATCTGATGGTTCACAGAATATTGGCTAAGATCATTGAGGGATCGGTCACACCGGAATATATAGAATATCTTACCGCCAATCTTCCGCAGATTGCCTATGACTGTTCCAGAAGGGAACGGCGGGCGGAGGAGGCGCAGCGGGAGGGAGATAAGATCAAAATCGCGCAGTTTATGGCACAGCACAAGGGTGATATTTTTGAAGGCGTTATCGCATCGGTGCTTAATTTTGGTATGTTTATACAACTTTCCAATCTGGCGGAAGGTCTTGTGAGATTTGCGGATATCAGAGATGATTATTATATTGCGGATGTAGAAAATCTGCGGGCAGTCGGAGAACGCACAAAAAAAGTTCTTAAAGTAGGCGATAAGGTTTTTGCCGAAGTATTTAAGGTCAATCAGGAAAACGGAGAGATCGATCTATTGCTTTTAGATGAAGATGAGGTAGAATTAATTGAGGATTAACAGATATTTATCGGGCTGCAATGTTGCATCCAGAAGAAAATGCGAAGAGATCATTTTAGCCGGAAGAGTAAAGGTAAACGATGAGATCATAAAAGATCTTGCTTATCAGATCGACGAAGTCAAGGATCGGGTGCTTGTGGATAACAAACCGATCAAATTGGAAGAGGAACCGGTCTATTACATGCTGAACAAACCTGTTGACGTAATCAGCGCGGTTTCGACCACGCATGGAGAAGTAACGGTGGTGGATTTGATCAAGGATGAAAAAAAACGGATATTCCCTGTCGGCAGGCTCGACAAGGATACAAGCGGATTGATTTTTTTAACCAATGACGGAGATTTTTCTTATTGTTTAACTCATCCGAAATTTCAGAAATCAAAGGTATATGAGGCTTTGTTACGAGGCAAGGTCGACAGCCGGGATATCATTAAATTATCAAAAGGAGTTATCATAGACGGAAGGATGACTTCCGGCGCAAAAATAGAACTTCTTAAAATGATCAACGGAAACAGTTTTTTGCAGATTACTATTTCGGAGGGCCGCAACCGCCAAATCAGAAGAATGTGCGAAATAATCGGTCATCCGGTAATTGCTTTAAAGCGCATCGGTGAAGGCGGGATCATGCTGGGTGAATTGAAAGCCGGTGAATACAGAACTCTATCAAAAACCGAAGTGCAAAAATTAAAAAGGATCGAACCGGCAGTCACTTCGCCAAAATTGCCGCAGAAGAAAATAGTAAAAAAGAAATCCGACAACCGATAGGGGTATGTATGCTTAATAATGTCGTTGAAATTACGGAGCTATTTATCGACCGGCTTGTAAAAGAAGGGGATTCGGTGATTGACGCTACCTGCGGCAACGGATATGATACGCTGCAATTATCATGCCTTGTCAAGCAGAGCGGAACGGTTTATGCTTTTGATATACAGTCAGAGGCCATCAGCAAAACTCAAGAACTGCTTAGTGAAAAAAGTACGTACCAAAATGTGAAATTGATCAATGATTCCCATGCAAATTTACTCAAATACATACACCAACCGATATCGTTTTGCATATTCAATTTAGGTTATCTGCCCGGAGGAAATAAAAAAATCATAACAAACGGCAGCGACACCGTGATGGCCATACAAAATATCCTTCAAATATTAAGACTGCGCGGGATGATCTGCATTTGCGCATATCTGAAACATGAAGGCGGTTTGGCTGAATATGAATATATTAAAACGTATTTAAATTCACTTGATGTTGATATTTATAATATAATTGAAATCAGGCATCTAATACGACATGATGATGCTCCAAGGATTTTAATGTTGGAAAAGAAACGGTGAAACAGTGAAAAAAGAACTGATTTTTAAAGAAAATGAAGATGTTTTAAAGCGCCTGAGCATCGCCTACGATTCGCTCAGCAAGCATCACAAGATCGTCGCCGATTACATCATGGAAAATCTCGATAAAGCCGCTTATATGACGATCAACATCCTTTCACAGTATACCGACACCAGTGTGGCCACCATCCTTCGGATGACTTATTTGCTGGGATATGAAGGTTATCCGGAATTCAGGCAAGCGCTGAAAAATCAGATCAAGAATAAGCTGACGACGATCCAGCGCATTCACATGCAGGGGTTTGACGGCTACAGTATCGAAGCAATCAAGGATGTATTAAAGCTCGATATCGAAAATATAAAATCGACCTATGACGAGATCGATGAAACTGAATTGAGCATTGTCGTGGATAAGCTGATCGCTGCGGAAAAAATCTATTTGATCGGCTCCCGGACAACCTCTGTTTTAGTCGATTATTTGAGTTATTATTTGAATTTACTGCTGAACGGCAAAGTACGCACCATTCAGGATAATATCCGAGAGCCTTTTGAGCAGCTTATGAATATCAGCAAAAATGATGTGGCTTTGGGCCTATCGTTCCCCAGATATTCATCCCGTACGATCAAATACCTCAGCTATTGCAAAAAGAAAGAAACCACCATCATCGGCATTACGGATATTATCTCCTCGCCGATTTTTCCCTTATGTGATCATGTGCTTTTCGCCAAAAGCAACATTATCTCTTTCGTTGATACGCTGGTAGCTCCCTTAAGCCTTATCAACGCATTGGTGATCGGTATCAGCTTAAAGAATGCGCAGCATACGCAAGAGGTTTTTGCGAATCTGGAAGAGCTGTGGAATGAGTACGTCATCTATGACAAAATTTGAATAAATCCCTGAAGATTATTCTTTAAATAAAAATAAAAATTTACTTGACAAATTTTATCATAAGTGTATAATAAATACTGCTAGCGCGTTCCTCAGTAGCTCAATCGGTGGAGCAATCGGCTGTTAACCGAGAGGTCGTAGGTTCAAGTCCTACCTGGGGAGCCATTTTTTAAAAAAGAAAAACCATCGTCGGATGGTTTATTTTTTTACTTGTATCATAGCTACAAACTATCATAAAACGCAGTCAGAATTTCAAGATGCCGTTCTTCGTCCATTATAATTCGTTTGAATAATGCCTGAACCGAAGGCACGGCAATTTCTCCTATCAAACGCGTGTAATGGGCAATCGCCCCTTTTTCTCCTTCGATGTCCGACTGTAAAATCTCTTTGATGGTAAAACGATAAGCCGGAAAGTGTCCGTTCCAAAATTCGTCGCTTTCTTCGGATTTAAATAATGCCACGCCGCCGAATTCTTTAAGCAGATTTCCTAAAATAACAAGATGTGTATATTCTACCGCGGAAATATATTTGTAGGCGGTAAAAATTTCGGGATAATCTTCATTGTAAAAAGAATGGGCCGTATATTGCGTAACGGCGGTCATTTCGGAGCCCTTGCCAGCAAAGATGCCCGATACCAAGGCAGCGTAATGCG
>DAITPG010000185.1:0-5314 GCA_036833715.1 Eubacteriaceae bacterium
CATGCCTCCCGATGGCCGTCGTAGGTTATATCTCCGCTATCGCTCAGGCAAAATGTAGCGTAGCCGCTATCGGCATCGTTGCAAAAAAACCCGAACAGTTCGGTAAAGCCATGCTGTTTCCGGCAATGGTAGAAACATACGCTATTTTGGCTCTTTTGATCTCCATTCTTGCAATTTCCGGAATCTAATAAGCACCATGCAGATGATTCTGCAAATAATCTTAGGGAGCATAGCTTATGACTGGTTTAGAAAAAATGATAAGCGATATCGAAGGTGAGGCAAAAGCTGCCGCTCATGCCGTCATCGAAGGGGCCAAGAAAAATGCCCGCGGTATCCTGGAAAAGGCAAAAGCTCTTGGGGAAGAAAAAAGCGCAGGCATCTACAAACAATCCGATGCCGAAGTTGCCGATTACCTTTCCAGAGCGAAATCTGCCGCAGTCTTGCAAAAGCGAAAGAGTATTTTAAATGCGAAACAGGAAATCATCAACGATGTGATCGACCGCGCCAAAAAATCGCTCTATGATTTATCGGAAGATAAATATTTCGAGATCTTACTGGACATGATCAAAAAATTTGCGCCTGCTCAAAACGGAGAGATCTGTTTTTCGGCAGCCGACGCAAAACGTTTGCCCGCAGATTTTGAAAAAACGATCAATAAAGCGTTACAGGATAAAAACGCACAGCTTGTTATCTCTAAGGAAACCAGAGAAATCGGCGGCGGATTTGTGCTTGTGTACGGCGGCGTTGAAGAAAACTGTTCTTTCGATGCGTTGTTTGATTCCGCTCGCGAAGCATTGCAAGATAAAGTAAATGAAGTTTTGTTTAAATAAATGCGCATATCCGCGAAAAGGAGGTCAATGACATGCCTGATATGTACACATATGCGGTTGCGCGTATCCGTTCAAAAGAACTTTCTCTGCTTAACGGTCCCTTTTTGGAACAATTGATTGCCGCCAAAAATTATGACGAATGTTTTCAGCTCCTTTTGGATAAGGGTTGGGGGCATTTGGACGCAAGCACCAACAGTGATGCGCTTTTGTCGGCGGAACGTGAAAAAACATGGACTTTGATGAGTGAATTGGTGGAAGATATGTCGGTTTTCGATGTGTTTTTATACGCCAATGATTATCACAATTTAAAAGCAGCGATCAAAACGGTCTGTACAGATTCAAAACTGGATAATGTATTTGTTTCATCCGGAACGATCGATCCCGAAATCATACTCAAAGCTGTTAAGGAAAAAGAGTACACCCTGCTTCCCGAACACATGCGAGCAGCCGCAGAAGAAGCTTTTGAAGTTCTTCTGCATACCAATGACGGACAGCTTTGCGATATCATCATCGATAAAGCGGCGCTCGAAGCTGTCTACGCGGCAGGAAAAGCTTCCGGCAGCGAATTGATCGAACAATATACGGAGCTTACCGTGGCGGCAGCGGATATCAAGATCGCCGTCCGTTCACAGAAAACAGGTAAATCGATCGATTTTGTAAAACGCGCGCTGGCTGAATGCGATTCATTGGATGTCGAATCCCTGGCGCTTGCCGCGGTCAGCGATACCGATGCCGTATACGAATATCTTTCGGTAACGCCGTATCATGAAGCAATACAAGCATTAAAAGAATCACCGTCCGCTTTTGAACGATGGTGCGACAATCTGATCATAGAAAAAATTCGTTCCCAAAAATCCAATCCGTTTACGGTGGGACCTTTGGCCGCATATATCCTGGCAAGGGAAAACGAAATAAAAACAGTCCGCATTATTCTTTCCGGCAAACTCAACAGCCTGCCTGTGGAATCCATGCGAGAAAGGTTAAGGGAAATGTATGTATAAAATTGCAGTACTCGGTGATTACGACAGTATCTACGGTTTTGCATCTTTGGGACTGGATACGTTTCCCGTAGATGACCTTTTGGAAGCAGGCAAGATGCTCAGAAAGCTTTCTGACGGAAATTACGCGGTCGTCTATATTACTGAATTCCTGGCATCGAATCTGGAGCATGAAATCGATAAATACCGTGCGGCTTTGCTGCCGGCGATCATTCCTATTCCGGGTGTTTCGGGAAATACGGGCATCGGCATCAAAAACGTCAAAGGCTTTGTAGAAAAAGCTGTCGGTTCCGATATTATCTTTAATGGCGAAAACTAAAAAAGTAGGTGAAGATAAATGAGCAAAGGCACCATTAAAAAAGTTGCCGGGCCGCTGGTAATCGCTGAAGGCATGCGCGACGCAAACATGTACGACGTTGTACGTGTAAGCCAGCAGCGTCTTATCGGCGAAATTATCGAAATTCACGGAGATCAGGCTTCCATTCAGGTTTATGAAGAAACCTCGGGACTCGGACCGGGCGAACCGGTCGAATCCATGGACGTACCTCTCAGCGTGGAGCTCGGCCCAGGCTTAATAAGCAGTATATTTGACGGAATTCAGCGTCCGCTGGACTCCATCCTTTCTGTTACAGGCACAAACAACCTTACCCGCGGCGTAGAAATCCCGTCGCTCAAAAGAGATGTCAAATGGCATTTCGTTCCCACTGTCAAAGCCGGCGATGCAGTCGTCAGCGGCGACATCATCGGTACCGTTCAGGAATCCGTTATCGTGCTTCACAAGATCATGATTCCGGCCAACATCAGCGGCACCGTACAATCGATCAGCGAAGGCGACTTCACGATCGAAGAAACCGTTGCAGTCGTAGCCCTTGCGGGCGGCGGAGAAGCCAACATAACCTTAATGCAAAAATGGCCCGTTCGTGTAGGCCGTCCCTATAAACAAAAATTATCCCCCGATATGCCTCTCGTTACGGGGCAGCGCATCATCGATACGTTATTCCCGATCGCCAAAGGCGGCGTTGCCGCGGTTCCGGGTCCCTTCGGAAGCGGAAAAACCGTGGTTCAGCATCAGCTTGCCAAATGGGCGGAAGCCGACATTGTTGTATACATCGGCTGCGGCGAACGCGGTAACGAAATGACCGACGTTTTGAACGAGTTCCCCGAACTCAAAGACCCGAAAACCGGATATTCTTTGATGGAAAGAACCGTTTTGATCGCAAACACATCCGACATGCCCGTTGCTGCTCGTGAAGCGTCCATTTATACGGGCATCACCATTGCGGAATATTTCCGTGACATGGGTTACTCCGTAGCTCTGATGGCAGACTCCACTTCCCGCTGGGCGGAAGCTCTCCGTGAAATGTCCGGGCGTCTCGAAGAAATGCCCGGTGAAGAAGGCTATCCCGCTTATCTGGGCAGCCGTCTCGCTCAGTTCTATGAAAGAGCCGGCCGTGTCGTTTCCCTCGGAGCCGAAGGTAGAGAAGGTTCGCTTTCCGTTATCGGTGCGGTTTCTCCTCCGGGCGGCGATATTTCCGAACCCGTTTCTCAGGCTACCCTGCGTATCGTAAAAGTATTCTGGAGCCTGGATTCCTCGCTCGCATACAAACGTCACTTCCCGGCCATCAACTGGCTGACGAGCTATTCTTTGTATGAAGGCAATATGTCCGGCTGGTTCAACAGCAACGTGGAATCCGACTGGATGGCACTCAGAGCGCGCATAATGCGTCTGCTCAGTGACGAATCCGAATTGGAAGAAATCGTTAAACTCGTAGGTATGGACGCGCTTTCCGCTCCCGACCGCTTAAAACTCGAAGCGGCCCGTTCCATCCGTGAAGACTTCCTGCATCAGGACGCTTTCCATGACGTGGATACCTATACTTCACTTACAAAACAGCATATGATGATGAAACTCGTTTTAAGCTATTTTGATCTGGCGACTGACGCTCTCGCAAAAGGCGCTTCCATTGACGGCCTTGTCAAATTGACCGTGCGTGAACAGATCGGCCGTTTCAAATATGTGGAAAACGAAAGACTTGATAAAGAATTCCAGGATATCCAAAAGAATCTCAATACCGAAATCGACAAACTTTTGATCGTTAAGGAGGACTTCTAATGCCTAAAGAGTATAGAACAATAGAAGAGGTTGCCGGTCCTCTGATGCTGGTCCGCGGTGTCGAAGATGTAACTTATAACGAACTGGGAGAAATCGAGCTTGCGAGCGGCGAAAAAAGACGCTGCAAGGTACTCGAAATCGACGGCGGCAACGCGCTGGTTCAGTTGTTTGAAAACTCCACCGGTATCAACCTTTCCAACAGCAAAGTAAGATTCCTTGGCCGCAGCATGGAGCTCGGCGTATCGGAAGATATGCTCAGCCGCGTATTCGACGGTCTCGGACGTCCCATCGATAACGGTCCCGAAATCCTCCCGGAAAAGCGCATGGACATCAACGGCCTTCCGATGAATCCCGTTGCCAGAAACTATCCGCAGGAATTCATCCAGACCGGCGTATCCGCTATCGACGGCCTTAACACCCTCGTTCGCGGACAAAAACTGCCCATCTTCTCTGCAAGCGGTCTTCCGCACGCCAATCTGGCTGCTCAGATCGCCCGTCAGGCGAAAGTGCGCGGAACGACCGAACCTTTTGCCGTCGTATTCGCAGCAATGGGTATCACCTTCGAAGAATCCAACTTCTTTATCGAAAGCTTTAAGGAAACGGGCGCCATCGACAGAACGGTTATGTTCGTCAATCTCGCCAACGACCCTGCCGTAGAACGTATCGCGACTCCGCGTATGGCTCTTACCGCAGCCGAATATCTCGCTTTCGAAAAAGACATGCACGTTCTGGTTATCTTAACCGACATCACCAACTACGCCGACGCGCTGCGTGAAGTATCTGCCGCTCGTAAGGAAGTTCCGGGGCGTCGCGGATATCCGGGTTACATGTACACCGACTTGGCGTCGTTATACGAACGCGCGGGCAGACTCAAAGGCAAAAACGGCAGTATCACCATGATCCCGATTTTGACCATGCCCGAAGATGATAAAACCCATCCGATCCCCGACTTGACCGGTTATATCACCGAAGGCCAGATCATCCTGAGCCGTGAACTTTATCGTAAAGGCGTTGCGCCTCCCATCGACGTTCTTCCTTCTCTTTCCCGTTTGAAAGACAAAGGGATCGGCGAAGGAAAAACGCGTGCAGATCACGCCAACACTATGAACCAGCTGTTTGCCGCTTACGCACGCGGTAAAGAAGCGAAAGAACTCATGGTCATCCTCGGTGAAGCAGCACTTACGGACATCGACAAACTTTATGCCAAATTTGCCGATGCTTTCGAAAACGAATATGTATCGCAGGGTTATACGACCAACAGAGAAATCGAAGATACCCTTGCGCTTGGCTGGAAACTGCTTGCGATCCTGCCGCGCAGCGAGCTGAAGAGAATCAAAGACGCATTCTTGGATGAATATTACGGAAAATAAACC
>DAITPG010000186.1:0-5300 GCA_036833715.1 Eubacteriaceae bacterium
GGTTATCCAGAGCCGGCTTATACACAGCACTCCCGCCCCGTTCATGATACCTAAAGATCAACATTAAATTTTTTACATACACTTCTGCCAATTGATTCTATTGCAATAGAATCGGCACCATTATTCTACTTTATTATCTAAAAAATGTCAATATAAAATTAAGAAATTTAAATGATATTCAAGTTGGCTGTCAGATTATGGAAATCATTTGCCTAAAATCTGTTACAGCAAATACAAAAGCATACCCGCGATACCCGAACCCAAGATGACATAAATGGGATTGGGTTTAACTGTTCTGAGGAGGCACATACATACGGCAAAAAGACCGCAGGCGATCCAGTTAAGGTTGATTAATTTAATCGCGCCTTCTCCAAAAAAAGTGTTCAACAGAATAGAAACACCCGCCGAAGCGATCAAAGCGACAGACGCTGGTCGAAGCGCCGCCAACACGCTGTTGACCGCCGCCAGTTTATTATATTTGGAATACAAAAAAGCGAGAAGCAAAACAATGATACAGGAAGGCAGCACATTGCCTGCCGTTGAAACAACGGCTCCCCAAAACCCTGCGATGCGCATTCCCACAAACGTGGATGAATTGGTTGCGATCGGGCCGGGCGTCATTTGAGAAATAGTGATAAGATCGGTGAATTCACCGATATTCAACCAATGATGGATATCGACGACCTGATTTTGGATCAAAGGCAAAGCTGCATAGCCTCCGCCGATGCTGAAAAGCCCTATTTGGAAAAAGCTCCAGAATAATTGCAGATAGATCAATTGCGGCCCTCCTTATTTTTTCTTATCATATAGAGAACCAAACCGATGGCGGCGCAAGCCAAGATCACTAAAACAATATTGATTTTCAAAAAGAAAGCGGCCAAGAAAGCCCCGATCATAATCAAAGCAGAGGAAAGCTCCCTATCCTTTATAATGCCGCCGGCCATGGTAATCACCACATCGGCAATCACCGCTGCCACACCGGCCTGCATGCCTTTAAGCAGCGCGCCGACGATTCTGTTGTCGCGAAATGCGGTATAAAAAAGAGATACAAAAGCCAAGATCGTAAACGGAGGCAGTACGGTGCCAAGCAAAGTGACAAAGGCGCCGGAAATCCCGGCCATTCTGTAACCGATTATCAGCGAGGCGTTGACCGCAATGGCGCCGGGACTAGACTGAGCGATGGCGATCATATCAAGCATCTCTTCCTCGCTGATCCATTTTAATTCTTCAACGATTTTTTTTCGCAGCAGCGGCACGATCACATAACCGCCGCCGATGGTGAGCGCACTGATATATAAAGTGGTGGTAAATAAGGCAAGGTGAATCTTTTTATTTTTTTTCATCCTAACTCCGCTTATGCTTCTTGTTCTATTATACACGATTCTAATGAAATTGATATCCGTATCTATGGATTAATTGCGTCAAGGATGTCTAAAGAAACCGTAAACCTAAGTTGGCAGTTAAGTAACTATGAAACAAAAAAAGAGCCTAAGCTCGGCTCTTTTTGATGTGATTTTTATTTCTAAAGCAGTGTAGCGGCATTTTCGGCGATAAAAACGATCTCTCCGTCTTTTGCGCAGGCTTTTCCGGTAAGTCTGAAACCGAGTTTGCCGGATGCGAATACCGCTTCCATATAACTGTTATCCATAAGATTTTCCTGTGTTTTGGCCATTTTATAAATACCGAAGGTAACCGTATCGGCTTCCTTGATTTCTTTGGCCTTGCCTACAATGATGGTGTGGGGTTCTCCGCTCTTGGATGCGGTCGTAAGAGTTATAAACGGGGTTTCGGTAAGCGCTTTCTGCACATCGGGGGTTAATACTTGGCTCATGGTCAAATACCTCTCTTTCATTGATTGAGAGTATTTTATTCCTTTTGAGAAGGCTTGTCTGTTAACTGCTTAACACTTTGCTTAAAAACATCTGTTTTTTATGATGTAATTTTTTTTATTTTTGAGCAGATAATCCTGTCGGATAAGCTGCTGCAGCACCTGCGACACCATAACACGCGAGATGCCTACCATGGAGGCGATCTCCTGCTGCGTAAGCGGTATTTCGATCAATAGTCCATCCGGACAGATTGTGCCATGTTCATTGGCAAGGCGCATCAGTAGATTTAAGACCTTCTCATTCGCTTTTTTGGTATTCGATTCCGTGATCTGTTCCCGCGCAGTGTATAATCGGACGCTTAAATTTTCGATCATCTGCCATGCAAACTCGGGATCGGTTTTGATAATGGTCTCAAATGTGCTGCGGTCAATACTGCATACCCGCGACTCTTCCAAGGCCACAGCCGTTGCCGACTGATTTTTGCCTTTGCTGAACAAAGCCGTTTCTCCCAATACATCGCCGGCGCACGCGATATCAAGGATCGCTTCGCTGCCCTCTTCCGTATTATGTACAAGCTTAAAGCTTCCTTCTTTTACGATATAGACTGTTTCGGCAGCGTCTCCCTGACAAAAGATCGCTTCACCCTTTTTGATCACCCGCTTGCTGCAAGCATTGCAAATGATATGGAATGTGTCTTTTTTTAATCCCGAAAAAAGCGGTATATCGCATAAACATAAATAACTATTACTCATATTTTTCCGTACTTCTTTTTTTTCAGTATATCATATTCTCCTGAAATTGTAGCAATCTGCTTGTAAAGATATAGCTTGATCTTATAATTTAATTACAATTCTTTCGTTCATGACAACGCAGGTCAAGAACTTAGAACTTACTTTCGGTATACTGATCGCAGAGGTAAATGACCATGGAACATTGGGAAAAAATAGCCGCAGCACAAAAAATGCAAAACTTCATTCACGAAAATCTAAAAGAACCGATCACTTTAAAAATGCTTGCTTCCACAGTTGATTATTCGCCGTGGTATGCAGCTAAAATTTTTAAAGAGATCTTAGAAAAACCGCCTTTCGAGTATATTCGGGCTGTACGGCTGAGTGAGGCCGCCGCGGTTATACAAAAAAACGATCACAAAAGAATTATCGATGTGGCTTTTGATTTTGTGTTTGACTCGCATGAGGGTTTCACGCGCGCATTCACTAAAGAATTTGGTCTTTCACCGAGAAGATACAGAGAAAGCTATCCTCCGGTGAAAATGTTTATTCCGCAACGGGCCTGGGATTATTACCTCAGAAAACAAAAAGGAGAATCGGATATGACCGAAAAAAATAACACCGTATTTATTCAAGTCGTCGAAAGACCCAAAAGAAAATTGATTTTAAAACGAGGAATTAAAGCCAGCCATTATTTTGAATACTGCGAAGAAGTGGGCTGCGATATCTGGGACATTTTATCGGGCATCAAAGAAGCGCTTTATGAACCGATCGGCCTATGGCTGCCCGAAAACATGCGGCCGGAAGGAACGTCCGTTTACGCGCAGGGCGTGGAAGTCAGCTGCGATTACAGCGGCAGCGTACCCGCAGGGTTTGAGATGATCGACCTCGATCCCTGCAAATGGATGGTTTTTCAGGGACCGCCGTATGACGATGCTAAGTTTGAAACCGCCATCGGTGAATTATGGGAAGTCATGAAAACCTATAAGCCGGAGCTTTACGGCTTTGAGTGGGCGGACGAAGACGCTCCGCGTTTTCAGCTGGCTCCGATGGGCTACCGAGGATATATTGAAGGAAGACCCGTCAGGGAACTTAAAAAATAGACCAAATCAAAAAGAGGGCACAATTGTTCGCCCTCTTTTGATTTGATTAAATTTTTTATATAAACAGCGACATATCCGATTCTTCGGCATTCGCCAGCATTGCGGCAGCTCCGCCCGGTTTGACCCCGTCGATAAGCTCTTCCATTTTAATTCCCATCAGATCCATGCTCATGGTGCAGGCAACCAGCTCGACGCCGTTTACCAAAGCGCTTTGGATCAAAGTTTCCAGACTGTCAACATTTTTGCTTTTCATGATGCCACGGATCATAGCGGCACCCATGCCGCCCATATTCATTTTTGAAAGTTTCAGCTTGGAAGCGCCTCTAGGCATCATGGCTCCAAACATACTTTCAATAAAGTTTTTCTTGACTTTTACTTTTTTGGGTTTTCTAAGAATATTAAGTCCCCAGAAGGTAAAGAACATCGATACTTTGCGTCCCATTGCGGCGGAAGCGTTGGCGATGATAAAGGATGCGATCGCTTTGTCAAGGTCGCCCGAAAAAACGATCAGATTTTTATTGTCGCCGGCGTTATAATTTTGGCAAAGCGCGCTTCCGCCTTTTTTAACGGTTGCCGTTGAAACGCCCTTTTCGGATTGCAATCCGCCGAATGTGTTGCCCGTTCTGCGTGCCCATGCCTCCACATCGGAAGCAAACGCCGGATCTGTCGTTTTGATTTCGATGATATCGCCTTCATTCGCGTTTTTGATGGCTTCCGCAAGCTTCATGATCGGCCCGGGGCATTGAAGTCCGCAGGCGTTCACTTCGATGGTGTTGCCCGCCGTCGGGAGCATGGTTTCGCTGTTCATCCTTATTTCGCGTTCAACGGGAGCTTTTTTTTTAAAGATACTGTTATATAAACGGTATCCGCCGGAAAGATTATAACATTCATATCCGTTTTGGCTTAAGATTCGGCAGGCGATATATCCGCGCAAACCGACCTGGCAGGTAACGTACACCGGTTTGGATTTGTCGAGTTCGTTAAGGCGTCCGCGAAGATCATCGACGGGTATATTGACAAATCCGTCGATGATACCATTGTCACATTCCATTTTCGTGCGAACGTCAAGCAGCGTTACGCTGTTGTCGCGGGGCAGATCGGCTACTTGGTTCCAGTGGAAAGGCTTTACCTTTCCCGTCAGAATGTTTTCGGCCGTAAAGCCTGCCATATTGACGGGATCCTTTGCGGAAGAGAACGGCGGAGCGTATGCGAGTTCCAATTTAGTCAGATCAAAAACAGTCATTCCTGCGCGCATGGCCGTTGCTATCACGTCGATGCGTTTATCAACGCCTTCATAACCGACGATCTGAGCGCCGTATACTTTTCCGTCTTCTTTATTGAATATCAACTTCATCGACATATTGACCGCCCCGGGATAATAGGAGGCGTGGGATGCCGAATAGGTGAAGGACTTTTCGTAATTTAGATTAAGCTGTTTTGCGCGCGCTTCTGTAATGCCCACCGTCGCGACGGTCAGATCGAAACATTTTAAAATCCCCGTTCCGAGTGTGCCCGTATATTCGCTGGCAATTCCGCTGATGTGATCGGCTGCGATTCTCCCCTGCTTATTGGCCGGCCCCGCGAGAGGTACAAAGCCTTTTTCTCCCGTCACAAAATCCGTGATTTCGATGGCATCGCCC
>DAITPG010000187.1:0-5279 GCA_036833715.1 Eubacteriaceae bacterium
CGGGCACGTTGTCGGTCATAAACGCCAAAACGGCGCTCAGGCAGTTGGCCGCGCGGAATTTTCTGTTAAAATCCTTCTCCGAAAAATAATCGATGGAGACCTGCACCGAAGCGGTGCCTTTCATCATATTTTTTGCGTAACGTCCTTTTTGTGACATATGCGCTGCCATGTGTTCGTACCGTTTTTTGGGAATCATTTCCAGATGCTCGATGCGGCTGGCGGGGTGATAACCCAAATTGACGAGCATGCAACCGTCCTTTTCGAGTTCGGCCACCAGTTCTTTATAAAAGCGCGCGTACACGTTTTTAATATCGACGATCGAAGCCTTGGTTTCAATGCTCAGCTCCAGCTGGGCAGCCGGCTCCAGCGTAATGTACGAACCTTCCCGTTTTAATCCCAGCAGCGCGCCGTCGACAAAAGCCTGCTGTTCATAAAGCGGCGAAAGTCGTTCCAATAAATTGAAAGCTCCGGGTATGCCGTGATATCCGATGCTTTTTAAGGTTTGTTTATCTACGATAAAATGTTCTATTTCGACCCCGAGTTTTTCTTCGCCGCGTTTCTTTTCGCCGTTTTTGATGTAGGCTGCGATGCGGCCGATATTTTCTTGTTCAAAATCCATACACTATCCTTATGAACGTATTTTAAAAGTATGTTTCTTCAGATTATATCATATCAAATCAATAGAAAAAAGCCGTTATAAAAAAAATGGAGCCTGCGATCGGATTTGAACCGGTGACCCCCACCTTACCATGGTGGTGCTCTACCGACTGAGCTACGCAGGCTTCTTTTGACATCGACAGCGCCGTACGGCACTGCAGATACTTGCTTATAGTATCATATCCGACGACTTTTGTCAATTTCTAAATGGCAATAAGTGAATCTAAAAATAAGGTGCGCTGTTTATGTGTTCACCGCTGATCGGATTGCAGAGATATTTTATGACAAAACGGAATATATTATGAAAGATAGGCTTAAATTTTTTCGTAAGACCGCATATCAAAAATTATTTTCCTTAAATCTGTCCGATGCGTGCCCTTTATCGTGTATAATAACGATGACTATTATTTTAAGTGCGATTGCTTACCTATCATTTGCCGTAAAAATCGTTAAGGATTGGATATAACGTGAGTGAGAAAAAGAAAAGTTATCTGACCGGAGCCGCCATTCTGGCTGCCGGCGGGATTTTTGCCAAATTTCTGGGTATGTTTTTTAAGATTCCCCTTGCCTCAACCATAGGAGATTACGGTTTGGGTCTTTATTCGTTTGCTTATCCTCTGTATAATACATTTTTGTCTATATCGATCGTGGGGCTTCCCGTAGCCGTTTCTAAAATGGTATCGGAACGGGTATCGTTGGGCAATTACAAGGGAGCCTACAAAGTTTTCTATGTGGCTTTTGTGACGCTTGCGGTTTTGGGCGGTGTCAGTTCGCTGGCCATGTTCACCGGTGCGAGATTTTTTATCCGCACTTTCAATTGGGATCCGGAGGCTTATTATTCCATCATCGCTTTATCGCTCGCTCCTCTTTTTGTGGCGCTGATCTCCGCCGTTCGCGGATTTTTTCAGGGGATGCAAAACATGAGTTATTCGTCCGTTTCGCAGATCGTTGAGCAGATCGGACGAGTGGGCATCGGCCTTGCGCTGGCCATCATTTTTACCAAAAGCTACGGCGTACCGTACGGCGCCGCCGGCGCAACCTTCGGCGCGACGGCGGGAGCCATCATCGCTTTTGTGTTCCTTTATTTTCTGTTTATTATATTTCGCAAAAAACAGTCGCCTTTGATCGAACGGCAGAGCATTCCGAACCGCGAAAATACTATGACGATCTTTAAGCTGCTTGTGCTCATGGCCATCCCGGTTGCCTTCGGGGGCCTGATCAATACGATCATGGATCTGATCAACAGCGCTACCATCGCTACCTGCCTGCAAAACGCGGGCATCACATCAAAAGAAGCGACTACTTTGTTTGGGCAGCTGGAGCAGAAAGCGCAGACGCTCATCAATGTGCCGCTGATTTTGGGATCGGCGCTTTCTGCAAGTCTGGTACCCTCCATCAGCCAGTCCTACGCGCGAAGGGAAAAAACAAAGATCATAGAAAAAACATCGCTGGCGGTGCGCATCGCGTTCTTTATTTCGATGCCCTGCGCGGTGGGCTTAAGCGTGCTTTCGGAACCCATCATCAAATTGCTTTTCGGAAACAGCGACGGACACCTGATGCTGCGTTACCTTGCGTATGTGGTTATTTTTCAGACGCTGATGATTTCTTTGCAGGGGATATTGCAGGGCTCGGGCAGATTTTATAAGCCACTCAAAAATTTGGCTTTCGGGGCGCTGATCAAGTATCTGTTCAACATTGCGCTGATCTCCAATCCGGATGTGGGCATCTACGGAGCGATATTCAGTTCGATCTTTGCGGCCTTTGTAATCTTTTTACTCAACTATATTGATGTAAAAAAATATGTGGGCATCAAGCCCATCAGTCCCTATATTTATAAGACGCTGTTTGCATCCGTTGCGATGGGGGTCTTCGCGCATTTTTCCTACGGCTTTTTTAAGGAACTTATAGGCTATAAAATCGGCGTGCTTTTATGCATAGCCCTGAGCGCGGCGCTGTACATGGGCCTGATTTTTGTAACAAAAGCCCTCACTCAAGAAGATTTAAGAGAAGTTCGGGGATAATAACAGCATGGGACAATTGACAAAACCATCCGTAATCAAAAGCTATATGCAGCGCTACAATTTCTTTTTTAAAAAAGACCTGGGACAAAACTATCTGATCGACGACATGACCGCTGAAAAGATTGTAGACTCTCTTGATTTGGACGGCAGCGAAACCGTGTTGGAGATCGGGCCGGGCATCGGCGCGTTGACTGAGCTGCTGGTGCAGTGCGCAAATAAAGTAAAGGCGGTCGAGATCGATCCCTTTACCATAAAAATGCTTTCGGACATCTTTGCGGGACAAGCCAATCTTACGCTTGTGCAAAAAGATATTTTAAAAGCTGATGTACATGAGATCCTCGAGGAGGAATTACAAGCGGGAGTTAAAATCAAAGCCGTTTCGAACCTGCCCTACTATATCACTTCCGCGGTGATCATGAAGCTGCTTGAAGACAAGGCGCCGTTTGAGCGTATCGTGGTAATGATGCAAAAGGAAGTGGCCGCAAGGCTGGGCAGTCCGTTGAAAACGAAGGACTACTCGGTATTTACGGTTGCGTTGGATTATTATGCCGAGGCGCACACCTTATTCGATGTATCCCGCAATGTGTTTATGCCTTCGCCCAACGTGGATTCCGCCGTGGTAAGGATCATACCGCGCGACAAGCCGAAAGTGAATCCCAAGAGCGAGAAATTATTTTTTAAAACGTTAAAGGCTGGATTTGCCATGCGGCGCAAAACGATGCTCAACTGCATTTCGGCCGGCTTTTCCCTCCCGAAAGACAAAGTGCAGGCCTTATTGTCCGCCGTGGGCATAGAGGAAAACGCCAGAGCCGAGACCCTGACGATCGAGCAGTTCGCGGCATTGGCGGATGTGATTGATGATGCGGTTTAAAACGCGCGAATACTTTTAATTGCGTCGGATCCATTGGTATTTTCGGTTCGACAAGGTTAAAGGCAAAAGATGATTTTCAGTCCCAACGTATAAAATGAGCCGTATTAAAAAAGATTTGCTTTTTAACGCAAATCTTTTTTGGTTTATTCCATTTTTTCTTTGGCAAGCTTTAACATCTCGTTGGCCTTGCTCATGTATTCGATGGCTCGGTTGATGGCGTCCGCGGTTTCCTGTTTGCCACAGGTTTGGGCTTTTGTGACCCATTCGCCGAAGCCGTGCTGGTGAGAATGGTTATGTTCTACCCAGTGGTCGAGCAGAGCATACAGCGTTTTCATTTCTTTTTCGGCTGTATGAAGATCGTTTTCATCGTGCGGGTGATCATGCTCCGCGTTTTCATTATGCTCGTGAACGTGCATGTGGCTGTGGTCGTGCGTGGTGCCGTCATGGCTGTGGGTATGCGTATGTTCATGAACGTGTTCATGCTCATGCTCGTGCTCGTGGGTGTGGCCGTGTCCGACGGAATCGTGGTCGTCATGCAGTAAAAATTTCATGGATGTTTTCTCCTTTTTATTTGCTTAAAATGATTTTATGATCAAGCAGCCGAATTTCTTTGATACAGCCTTCAACAGTCATATTTTCGCCCAGAATATCTTCCAGATAAACTTCATTATTATTGGGGATCGCAAAAATAACGTTGTCCATCAGTTTTTTTTCGCCCTGCTCCGTAAGCAGATACGCAATCGATTCACACATAATCATTCTCTCCTTATCTAAATGATTTACTTGATTTTATTATATCATTTCCAGATGTGTTTAGCATCATCATTGATTCAATTTTAATGAATTATTCGGGATTCTCTTTTGACTTTTTAAATTTGATTCTGATTTTTGCGATCATTAAAGTCAATGCCGGAAGCACAAGCTCAAATGTGCCGCTGAAAAACGGCGCGGTATCGTCGCCCCATGCGCCGTTTTCCATAGACGACTGAAACACGAAAATGGAATAATACAAAATCAACGCGCCTAAAATCGCCAGATAAGATTTATAGGACTTTAAATTGCATAGCTGCGCAAGACCGACAGCCGCTACATAATACAAAAGGCTGATCTTTAAATATAAGGTAACGATTCTGATAATGGCAAACAGGATTTCCATCCTTGAAAAAATATCATTGATATTGATCAATTTCAAGGTTTCATAGGAAGGGAGCGTTGAAACCGTAGTCAATTTTCCAAGCACAACCGTGTCGCGCAGCACAATGAGTAAAAGTGGCAGCATGCCCAAAGTAAGGCCCATATAAAAGGCCTTGGCGATTTTTTTGGGTTGATTGATGCTGGGCACGATCATCAAAAACGCGATGAGCTCTCCGTAAGGAATGGTGCTGCTGATATGCGTGCCGTGGATATAATCCTTGATCTTTAGCGAAAAGATCGGAAGTAAATTATTAAATACGATATTATCATACGACAAGGCGGTGGCAAAAGCAACTAACGCTATCCACGCAATAAATATCATCATTCCATACCGCACCACCACTTCGATACCATTATATACCGTCCAGAAACAAATGAATATCATCATAAGAGCAATCGGCAACATAGGCGTTTCGGGAAGTAATGCTCCTACCACAAAATCACTCATATCACGCAGATTTAAAGCTGCGATCGTTAAAAAATACCAAAGGTAGACGGCCGAAAGAAATTTGCCCAGTACCGCACCGTAAACAAGC
>DAITPG010000188.1:0-5262 GCA_036833715.1 Eubacteriaceae bacterium
CATCGTAGAAATTCGGTTTTTCTTTCAGACAAATGCCATAATAAACAAAACAAAAATAGTCAAGAAAATGAGCGTATAAGATTTTTTTCTTTTGGCAAACACATCTCGATTCGACATTTTTTTTATCATATGTTTATCCTCTGACATCGGTGATCAACCGGCCTTCGTGAGACTGATAGATATCATGGATGGTTTTTTGATCAAGATCTTCGGCTGATCCGTCGTAAACGACTTGGCCTGCGGTTATCCCTATGATACGTTTGGAATATTTAACCGCCACATCGACTTGATGAAGATTGATGATACAGGTGATTTTCATGGTTTCGTTGATATCGCTCAAATAATCCATGATGACCTTGGCCGATCGAGGGTCCAAAGATGCGATCGGTTCGTCGCATAAGATAAGCTTTGGTTCCTGCATCAGCGCACGTGCAATACCCACACGCTGCTTCTGTCCGCCCGACAGCTCGTCGCAGCGTTTATATGCCTGGTCGGTAAGCCCCAGCTTTTCAAGGATCATAAAAGCCTGTTCTTTTTCTTTTTCGGTATAATGACCGACAACGCCGCTGAGTGTGGACTTATAACCCAGACGGCCGTGCAAAACATTCTCAATGACGCTTAACCGGTTGACAAGATTGTAGTGCTGAAAGATCATACCTGTTTTTGTGCGTACTTTGCGCAATTCTTTTCCCGAAACGGAAGTAATATCCTGTCCGTCGAAAATAATTACGCCCTGTGTTGCATCAATCAAACGATTGATGCAACGCAGGAGCGTCGATTTTCCGGCCCCGGAGGGACCGATTACAGATACGAATTCGCCTTCCTCAAATGTCAACGTGACATCCTGCAATGCTTTGGTAGTATTGTTATAGGTTTTGCCCACGTTTTTCAATTCTAAGATCGACAAAATAAGTTCCTCGAATCTTTATTTATTTGCTCAGGTCGCGGATGGGTTGATACCAGCAATCTTCAACAAGAACGAAGCCTTTGGATTTCGAGTTATCGAAGAATCCCAGGTTGCCGGAACCTTTAGTAAAGAAGATCTTTTCGTTTTTGGCAACTTCAGCGGAGGTGAATAGTTTTTGAATTTTTTCGGCATCCGTTTTGCTTAAAGTTTTGGAATTATAAGCAAACGGTCCGTTGATAACCGCGGTGCAGCCGATGATAAAGCATTGTTTTCCTACAAGCGTATCAAACGGAGCGGAAGCATTGGCTTTCACTTCATAAACGGCGCCCGGTCTGTTAGCCGTGCCGGAAACAAGATTCATATAAGGATTTGCTTCCGTGTCACAGAAAGCAGCCACATCGGCTTTGCCTGTAAGAAGATTGACAGCGGAACCCTGATGCGAACCGCCGAAAAGAACTTCAGAGAAGAACTTGTCCGTTCCGCCTTCGATAAGGCTGTCGGTTGTAAGGTTTAAGGATTTGAATTTAGAAATGATAAGGCTTGTGGGTACTTTAAAACCCGATGTGGAGCTGTTGCTGACAAAAGACATTCTTTTGCCTTTGATGTTGGTTATGGAATACGCTCCGTTTTCCATGTACTTGCTTTCTTCTCCTTTGTTGACGGCAAACCAGCTGTAATAAACTGCGTCATCCAAAGTTCCGGATGCGCCGGTATTTACGAACAAGGGCATAACATCATCATTTTTGTTTTTGGCTTCTATGTAGCCCTGCGCGCCCATGAAGCAGATTTGAGCGGTTCCGTTGGCAATTGCTTCGATTGCAATCGAATAATCGGTTGTGAGTTTGTGTTCAACGGTTTTTCCGGTTGCCTGCTCAACCAATTTTCCGAATTCTTGACGCGAAGCCTCATAGTCGGCCGCGGATTCGTTGGGATACCAAACGATTGTGATTGTTTTGCTGCCTGTTAACGCGTCGCAGCCGATAGCGCTCAATGCGAAAGCGGCGACCATAGCCAAGCAAAACAGTACTTTGACTAATTTCTTAATTTTCATAATTTCTCCTTTTTATTTCCGAGTTATGTTTTATATACGCCAGTATTATATAAAGACGGCAGGCAAACAGATAGTTGATTATCGTAAATTGTTTGTGTACAGCCTGTAAAACAACTTTTCGGCATCAGCGGAGCGGTAAAATAGCCGCATGGATTCACTCACGAAATGCGTAAATTTATGGCGTAAAAAGCAGTAACCAAACCAATAAGCCGCGCATACGGTAATAGAGAAATAACAATAGAAGGTGTTTATGAAATCAAGTGAATATTACGGTTTAACGGGTCTTATCGTAACGCCGGAGGACCCTGAATATAATGAATTAAGACAGGAGTGGAACCGCGCCATTCAAAAATTTCCGCTTGCGCTGGTTTACTGTTATAACAAAGAAGATGTCGCCAACGCGGTCTTTTGGTGCAGCGTGTTTTTTGTATCGCTGAGGATACGAAACGGCGGTCATAATTATGAAGGCTATTCCACAGGCAATGGCGTGCTTGTGATCGATACGAGCTTTTTAAATCATATTGAAATCGAAGGTGAACAAGTTTACGTTGAAGGCGGCGTCAAAAACCGCGAATTTTACAACTATCTTGGAGCGCAGGGATATCCTTTTCCGAGCGGCACCTGCCCAACCGTAGGCGTAAGCGGTCTTGTACTGGGCGGCGGCTGGGGACTGTCTTGCAGAAAATTCGGGCTGACCTGCGACAGCCTTTCGGAATTGGAACTTGTCAATTACGAAGGGAAAATCATCAAAGCCTCCTGCGACAAAAACCATGACTTGTTCTGGGCTTGCAGAGGAGCGGGCGGTGGCAATTTCGGAGTCATCGTTTCCATGAAATTCAGGCTGCCGCCCAAAACAGAATATGTCACTTATGTTGAAATTTATTTTCCCAATACAAGTCTTGAAATTCAGACACAATTTTTCAGGGTTTGGCAGAGCTGGCTGAAAGATGCCGATGAAAGCATGTCATTGATCGCCAGTATTTATCATTCAAAGACCGACGGCTTTGCCGTGTACGGAAGGGGTATCTGTTACGGAACACCGGAAGACGCGGAATTTATCCTGATGCCGTTTATGAGCATTCCGGGCTTCAGGCTCAACACGGAATATCTGACTTTCGTCGAAGCGATCAATAAGATCGAGGACAGTTATCCGCGCTATGAAAGGTTTAAATCCGTGGGGCGCTTTGTAGTTTACCCGCTGAGCATGCAGCAAATGTCCACACTTACGCGCTTTATCCGTAACGTGCCGCCGGGCTCGGTTTATTCTTCTGTATCTCTGTATTCCCTTGGAGGCAAGGTGGCGGATGTGCCTGAACATAAAACCGCGTTTTATTATCGCAAGGCACAATATATATGTCTGATACAATCGGTTTGGGAAGAGGATGAATTCCAAGAAGTGAATACAGATTGGGTGGAGGAACGCGCCGCTTACCTGCGGGATATCACGCAAGGCTCTTATATCAATTTTCCGGACAGCGGCCTAAATTTTCCGGACAGCGGCCTAAAAAATTATATGAAGGCTTATTACGGCGGCAATGCCAAATATTTATATAAGGTGAAAAGAAAATATGATCCCTTGACTTTCATTTTCCCCAAAGCATACCTGACTTTATTTGTTAATTATAAAAAAAACGGATTGTCAATTCGACAATCCGTTTATTCTATTCGTCTGATAACTCAAACAGTGTATCAAGGGCGGTTTCGTCAAGAATCTCACCGTCGCTTCTGAATTTTTCTATTTCGATATGCCCGTCCGCAAAAAATTCCACTTCCCATCTTTCTCCCGGAACTGCGATCTCAGTCATAACAGAGTCCCTCACCTTGTTTAGGCGATAATAGATATTTTCATTTTCCAGTCTCTCCAGAAATTCAATCAATTCTTTCATGCTATTCGGCAAGCCATTTGCCCAGCTGTCTGGCTTTTTGAACAACTTCCGATTGCTTAAGTACATCTTGCGGTTCGTGGGTTCCGCCGGCCGCGATGATCTCAAAAGCTTCGCAGCCGATCAATCCGAGGCTTTTTGCGAAATGCTCCAGATAAGGCACAAAGGCATCGGGATCGGGCCGGCCCTGTGTCGCTGCCACAACCAGCTTTTTACCCCGCTTGATCTGTGCTGTGCTGTTGGGACGCCCAAACGGCTGCAGACGGTCTATCATGGCTTTGAGCTGAGAGGTGATCTGCCAAAAATAGATCGGCGACGCCATGATCAAAGCGTCTGACTGAGCGATCTCTTCATACAATAGCTGCATGTCATCATCGATCACGCATTTGAACTCGTTAATACATCCGCCGCAGCCGATGCATCCCTTAATGTACATTGCGCTCAGATTGTATGTTTTCACTTCCGCACCGCTCTCGCCGCAGCTTTCCGCAATTTCATCCATAAGGGCCGCTGTGCAGCCCTGCTTATGAGGGCTCCCGTTGATGGCTATGATTTTTTTCATTTACGCCTCCTTTAATAAAAAGCGCATAATAAAACTATCACGCGCCTAATTTAAGAATTGCTTATTTAATGATGGTTACGGTATTTTCCTTATGCTGTATCGGCGGCGGAATTTCGCCGTCCCGATAGCCGAGCGCAAAGGCTCCGAAGACTTTATAACCAACCGGCATACCCAAATCATTCATATATTCGATCAATGAAGAAACCTCATTGAGCCAACGCAGCTGATTGAGCCAGCAAGTCGACAGTCCGATGGAGTTTGCCGCCAAAAACATATTTTCGATGGCGCAGGCGCAGTCAACATACGCGTTGCCTGAGGCAGCTTCATCGGCTAGGATCACTAACGTAGGAGCATTATAGTTAAAAAGATAATCGTCTTTTGCCGCTGCTGCTTTGCCGTAAACGATTGGCTTAAATGTGTTTTCTGTAACTTTAAATGCCAAAAAAGCTTCTCGAATTTTTTGATTCAATTCACCGATCACCGCTTGGTTTTGGATCACGATAAAATGACGGCTCTGCGCATTGCTTCCGCTGGGCGCGTATTTTCCGGCTTCCAAAAGCAGATTTATATCTTCGTCCGTCACTTGCTGCTCTGTGTATTTGCGAATACTTCTTCTTGAAACAATGTTCTTCATCACTTCGTTCATGAATACCCTCCGGATAATAATTTTTATTAAAAACCGCAAAGTAACATCAATGGATTTTAGCCATTCAGCAACCTTTGCGGCATTATTATTTTTATTCGGCAAAGCCTTTTCTAAGCGTATCTCTCACATAATTGGGAATGACAAAAGTCCCCTTATGAATGTCTGTGTTGTAATACTTCGTTCTGATCCCGAGAGCGTTCCATGCCTGCTCGT
>DAITPG010000189.1:0-5235 GCA_036833715.1 Eubacteriaceae bacterium
CAATTTCTATCTGAAAAATATGGCGGATATCCAAAAAATCTGCTCTAAAATAAGCTATGCGTCTGTTAACGGAAAAGATTTGCTTTCTTTGAAAGGAACCGCCTTTCAACTTCCGAAATTAAAGGTGCTGCTCAAAAACGCTGCAAGCAGTCTTTTGGTTGAGATAAGGGACAACCTGGATGATTGCTCGGATATTGCACAGTGGATCGAAGAAGCGATTCATGAGGAATGCTCCGTAAGCACAAAGGATGGAAACATCATAAAAGAAGGCTTTAACAAGCAGGCCGACGAACTGAGAAACTTAAAAAATCACGCAAAAGAGATATTGGCGGGCATTGAGCTGAACGAAAGAGAAAAAAGCGGGATCAAAAATCTAAAAATCAAATATAACAAAGTATTCGGTTATTATTTTGAGATCACCAACAGCAACAAAGAAAACGTGCCCGATCACTTTATCAGAAAACAAACCTTGGTCAATGCGGAACGCTATTACACCGAAGAATTAAAAGAAATCGAAGTAAAATTGCTGAGCGCCGATGAAGAGTTGAGGCGGTTGGAATTTATGCTGTTCAATGACTTGATTGAAAAAATTGCATCTCAGATGAATCGATTGCAGCTGACCGCAAAATACATAGGCATCTTGGATGCATTGAATGCCTTGGCTTTTGTCAGTTATAAAAATAAATATGTTCGTCCCTACCTCAACGACAATGGGACAATAAACCTGTCAGGCGGCCGCCATCCCGTAATAGAGGGCATGATCGATAAAGAGAATTTTATCGCCAATGATACGTGTTTGGATAATAACGAGAATCGTATGGCTATCATCACAGGCCCTAATATGGCCGGAAAATCAACGTATATTCGTCAAGTGGCAATTATTGCGCTGATGTGCCAAATCGGTTGTTTTGTGCCTTGTGAAGAGGCTGACATGTGCATCGTTGACCGTATCTTTACGCGGGTAGGCGCAAGCGATGATCTTGCCAGCGGACAAAGCACGTTTATGGTGGAAATGAGCGAAGTATCCAATATTTTAAAATATGCAACAAAAAACAGTCTGGTTATTTTGGATGAGGTCGGCCGCGGCACCAGTACGTTTGATGGGCTGAGTATCGCGTGGGCAGTGGCGGAATTTCTATCGGATAAGGAAAGCGTAGGGTGCAAGACTTTGTTTGCAACCCATTACCATGAACTGACGGAGCTTGAAAATACCGTTGGGATCGTCAATTATTCGATAAGCATCAAACAGGTGGAAAACGGAGTATTATTTCTACATAAAATCAAACAAGGGTGTTCTGATAAAAGTTATGGAATCGAAGTGGCCAAATTGGCCGGGCTGCCAAACGCGGTTGTTGAGCGGGCTGAAGAATTATTGACGATTTTGGAAGAAAATGAGGAAAAAAACAAAAAAACAAAGGCAAAAGCCAAAAAAGGAACACAACTAAAAGAAACGGATACCTTTAATTTAATCAATTATAAAACTCAGAATGTTTTGGATGAATTGATCAATCTTCCCATCAATGAAATGACTCCTATGGAAGTCATGAATTTTATCGCCAAACTTCAAAGCGATTTAAGAGGTTAAGATATGAATATCATAAAACTGCTCCCGAAAGAAACCATCGATAAAATTGCAGCAGGTGAAGTCGTCGTAAACGGAGCTTCCGTTTTAAAAGAACTTCTTGAAAATTCCATCGATGCTTTAAGTAAAAATATAATAGTCGAAATTAAAAACGGCGGAAAAACATTGATCAAAGTAACCGATGACGGTACAGGGATATACAAAGATGATATCCCGAATGCGATTTTACGCAATGCCACCAGCAAAATCGATAAAGAGATCGATGCAATCTCTACTTTGGGCTTTAGGGGAGAGGCTTTGGCAAGCATTTCTTATGTTTCGAAAATGACGCTCCTCACCAAAACAGCGGAGGAAGAATTCGGCACCCAAACAATGATAGAATCAAATGAGATCATCTCATCAGAGCCTGTTACAGCCAATAAGGGAACGGTTATTGAAGTGCGCGATCTTTTTTTTAATATTCCAGCGCGGTTCAAACATTTAAGGAAAGACAGCATAGAAACAGCAGAAATAATTGATGTGGCACAGGAAATCGCTCTTTCGCATACTGATATCTCTTTTAAACTTATTTGCGACGGAAAAGAAGTTATATATACGGATGGAAGCGGGAGCGCTGAAAAAAATATCATATCGCTATTGGGAAGAAATTTTTATAATCGTATGATCCCGATCCATATTGATGACGAGCCGCTTTTTGTGGATGGCTACCTTTCCTCGGTCAATATGATCGAAGAAAAAAGCTCTTGCCGCATGGTTTTTTTAAACGGTAGAGCTATCCGATGCGATGCCGTCAATCAGGCGGTAGACAGTGTCTATCGGGAGCTTTGCGGTAAAACCGGAGCTGATTTTATACTTTATATCCGCTTGCCGTACACCATGATCGATGTCAATATCCATCCTGCAAAACTAACGGTTAAGCTGATGAATGAATCATTGATATCGATGCTGATCAAACAAGGAATAAGGGATGCTTTAAAAGAGCAGTTTGTTTTAAAGCCCAATAATAAATATTCCTTCACCGAACCCGGAAAGAGTATTGAAGCGATGGTATATGAAGATGCAAATTCTTATATATCTCCGTCTCAAAAAATGTTATTGGAAACTGAACCACAAGTCTATGGTTATTCTTCAATTGAAAATCATACAATAACAAACAACTCAACCGAATTTGATGAATCATCCGCGCTTAAGACTGCCGACCTTTCTTTTCAAATTTCTTCTGCTTCAGAAACAGTTTTTCCGACGGTTAAAAAGGAAATTTTTTTACAGTTGAGCAACATGAAGTTTGTGGGAAATGCATTCGGATTGTATGCGATGATTGAATGCGGAGATGATCTTTATGCCATCGATACACACGCGGCGCATGAAAGAGTGCTTTATGAGAAATATCTGCAAGATTTTTATGCAAAGAGCATCGGAATCCAATCACTGATGATACCCGTCTTAATACCAATGTCGGTGAAAGCCTACTTTCAAACCATCGATAACAAAGATCTTTTGTATGGTCTTGGTTTTGAGATCGATGATTTTGGCGATAATACCATTGCGATCAGAAGTGTTCCGCACTATTTGTCAAATCATGAGACTTCTATTTTGTTTTTAAAGATAATGGAACAGATCAGTGTTTTCGGCAATTCCGACGACATCAATAAAAGAAGCGAAAAACTCATCAAAGCAGCCTGTCATAATGCCGTACGCGGCAGCGAAAATATCAGCGAACAGGAAACGAAATCTTTATTAAAAGATTTGTACCACACACAAATGCCGTTTACCTGCCCGCACGGAAGACCTATATTGGGTAAATTAAAAATGAGTTTTTTCATGAAAGCTTTTGAGAGAATATAAGTATGAATAATTCTACGGTTATCGCGCTTGCGGGGCCAACGGCCAGCGGAAAAACATCGCTGTCGATTTTATTGGCTAAAAAATTCGGCGGAGAAATAGTTTCGGCCGATTCCATGCAGATTTATCGATTACTGGATGTGGGAACCGCCAAAATACGTCCGGAAGAGATGCAAAATATTCCGCATTATATGATTGATGAATTTATGCCGCACGTTAATGTAAATATCTCTTTATTTTGCGAACATGCGATCGGCTACATCAACGATATTTTGAGCCGTAAAAAAATTGTCATCATAACGGGAGGAAGCGGCTTATATCTGGATAGCTTGGTTTATGCATCCTATGATTATTCGGACGGAGAAAGTTATGAAGACTACCGAACCGAATTATACCATTTTGCGGATACGCACGGAAATACATCGCTTTATGAAAAACTTAAGCATATTGATCCTGCCTATGCTGCCATCACTCACCCAAACAACGTAAAAAGAGTCGTACGTGCGCTGGAATATCATCATGTGACGGGCAAATTGAAAAGTCAGAATGTCAAGGAAAGGAAATTTCGGTTTAAGAATACATTTTATTTCGGCATTACCCAGGATAGGGAGCTTTTATATAAAAAAATCAATGAACGTGTCGACGATATGATCCAAAACGGTTTGGCAGAAGAAGTGCGGTCATTAATGGAAAAAGGATATACTAAAGATTTGAATTCGATGAAAGCCATCGGCTACAAGGAAATCATCGATTCTTTTGAAGGAAAAATGTCTCTGATAGATGCCATAAATCTAATCAAACAAAACAGCCGCAATTACGCTAAAAGGCAATTGACCTGGTTTAAGGCAAATAAGGATATTCAATGGATAGATAAAAGTCAATTTACAAACAATGATGAAATCATAAATTTTATGGAGAGAATAATTCATGCCAGAAGATAAATATTACAACTTGCTCCGCGAGACAGAATTGGTTTTGCAAAAACGGTTTGATGAGTTAAATGAAATCAGCCAATACAATCAAAATAAAGTTATCGTTGCTATGCAAAAAAACCGACTAAGCGAACGGCATTTTATGACTTCCACCGGCTACGGTTACAACGATGACGGAAGAGATGTCTGCGAAAAGATCTTTGCGGATGTATTCGGAGCGGAATGCGCGATCGTGCGGCCTCAGATCGTTTCGGGCACCCATGCCATTTCGCTGTGCCTTTTTGGCGTCTTGCGCCCGGGCGATGAAATGCTTTCGATCACAGGTCTTCCTTATGATACGATCCGTTCGACGATCGGCCTTACGGAAAGCTCAAAAGGGCAGGGGACTTTAAACGAATACGGCATTACATATAATCAAGTTGACTTGCTTGAAAGTGGCGATATCGATATTAATAACGTGTTATTAAAATTAAATAGCAACACAAAAGTTATTTTTATGCAGCGCTCTACCGGTTATGCGAAACGAAACGCTATTACATTGAATCAAATCCAAAAAGCGATCGTTCAAATCAAAATAAAAAAACCGGATGTGGTTATAGTTGTTGATAATTGTTACGGAGAATTTTTAAATAGGATTGAACCTACACAGATCGGTGCGGATTTAATCGCGGGTTCGCTGATCAAAAATCCGGGCGGCGGTTTGGTCCATACCGGGGGATATGTGATCGGCAGGCTGGAATACGTAACCAAAGTGGCATCCCGGTTGTCGGCGCCGGGAATTGCGTTTGAAGTCGGATCGAATTTAGGTGTGATCCGTTCTTATCTGCAGGGATTATTTTTGGCTCCGTCGGTCACGATCAACGCCATCAAAGGCGCCAT
>DAITPG010000190.1:0-5194 GCA_036833715.1 Eubacteriaceae bacterium
ATGTCTGCATCGCGCGGTTGACGATAATGGCTCCTCGGTTGTTGACTTCGAGCCCTGCAGCCTGCGCAAGAACGCTTTCGGGTTTTACGCCTACGGAAAGAATCACCATGTCTGCCTTCAGCTCTTCTTTACCGAGCGTAACTTTTAAAGTGGTGCCTTCATCGGCAATGGCTTTTACTCCGTCGTTGAGGATGAGCGTAACGCCTTTTTGCAGGATGTGGTTATGCACATCGCAGGCCATATCATAATCCAACGGTGCTATCACGTGATCCGCAAATTCTACGATGGTGACATCAAGTCCGGCGCTGTACAGATTTTCGGCCATTTCCACGCCGATATACCCTCCGCCGACGACCACGGCGCTTTTGGGATTATGGTTTTCAATATAATTCTTGATTTTATACGTATCGGGAATATTGCGAAGGGTCAATACCTTTTCGTTTTCAACACCCTCGATATTCGGCTTTACCGGAGACGCTCCCGGCGAAAGAATAAGTTTATCGTAGCTTTCGGTATAGACTTCTCCGGTTTTGACATTTTTGACATCTACGGTCTTCTTGTCTTTATCGACTGATACGACTTCGCTTAATACACGCACGTCTACATTGAAGCGTTTGCGGAAGCTTTCGGGCGTCTGCAGTGTCAATGCCGATTTTTCCCTGATTTCACCGCCGATATAATAGGGCAGGCCGCAGTTTGCGAATGAAATATATTCGCCTCGCTCAAACATGACGATCTCGCTGTGTTCATCCAGTCTGCGCAGTCGTGCTGCAGCCGAAGCTCCTCCGGCCACGCCGCCGATAATTAAAACTTTTTTCATCTATTTTAACCTCACATATTGAATTTGGATTTTGAATCTGATTGAATTTTATCACTGCAGGCGGTTTTATTCGGTGACAAAGTCACATTGCCGGGCGCAGACCGCAACCCCTTTTATCTTAAGTATGATCATTTTTCTGTGTTTTATGAACGCATCGAAAGCATGCGCATTGACGCCAAACAGTAGTTATGGTATTATACAAAAAAATCGTATTTTAGGATAAAGCCGATGCCTACAGCTAAAACCAATGCCATGCGTATCTTGGATACTGCCAAAATCGAATATAAAATTTATTCCTATGATGCCGGAGACGGCAAAATCGACGGCGCTGCAGTAGCCGAAAAAATCGGCATGCCGAAGCAAATGGTATTCAAAACCTTGGTTACGCAGTCGGACAGCCGTGAATATTACGTTTTTGTCGTCCCTGTCGAAAGCGAGCTGAACCTAAAGGCCGCGGCCAAAGCCGTCGGTGAAAAATCCGTTGCAATGATCAAAGTAAACGATTTGCTCAAAGTGACGGGTTATATACGGGGAGGATGCAGCCCGATCGGTTTAAAAAAGCCTTATCGAGTGACTCTGGACACCTCCTGCGGAAAATTCGATTCCATCATCATCAGCGCCGGAAAAATAGGCTTTCAGGTTGAATTATCGCCCAAGGATCTTGCGGCACTGCTTAGTTGCAAAATGGCGGACCTTTGTCAATGACTATTTGACGGCTATACGCATGCGATAGCAAAAATCGGCATTAAATTCCTTTTCGCCAAGTATTTCATTCAAACGTCGGCAGAAATCTGACAGCGCAGCGGACATCTCGCTGGGATATGCATTGGCTGCGGATTGTAATCCGCCCTGGCTTAGGGCGATCGAAAGAAATCGGCTTGCGCTGAACGTTTCGGTATTTGAAAATACGATTTCACGGACATAGCGGAAATATCCGCTGTTTTTTATTTTATATAAATGCCGGCTTTTATCCCAGCGCGAATATTTTTCTTTCAGCTCCGGATGCGCTTCTTCCATCTCGTTTACTTGATGCAATAGCTTGCCATATTCCGCTTCCGCTTCCCAATGGCAAACCGGCGGCCAATCGCAGTCATAAACGGCAAAAATACCGTTATCTTTTAACAGGCGGTCAACTTCCTTAAGCGTGGGCTCCGGAGGCATCCAATGAAAAGACTGCGAACAGGTGATCACATCGGCGATTTGGCTTTCGAGCCCGGTCTCATGAGCGAAAGCCGAAATGTAGGAGATATTTTTGATGCCGGCCGAGTTTTCTTCAGCTTTTTTTCGCATGTCCGCGCTCGGTTCCACACCGATGACGCTTTTAGCAATATCTTTCCATATTAAGGAGGACAGCCCCGTTCCGCAGCCCAGATCGATCACCAGGGACGGTGTTTTTTGCATATAGTTGAGGATATACTCAACGGCTTTTTCGGGACAAGAGGGCCTTGCGCAGTTATATATATCGGCAAATCCCATGAAACGTTCCGCATTTCTATTCATATCCATATCTGTTCAGACTTGCCCTTCGTATCGGCTTGCCAGATCAGTAAGTGCATGATCCACGCGATAGACAGTCCATTCATCCATCGGATGAGCGCCCATTTGCTTATAGAATTTGATCGAAGGCTCATTCCAGTCCAGGCAAGCCCATTCAAGCCGCTCGCAGCCTTCTTCTTTAGCGGCCCTTGCAATATAGCTTAATAATTCCTTGCCGTATCCCCTGCCCCTGTATTCGGGCCGGATATAGATATCTTCAAGATAAACGCCGTGCTTGCCCAAAAAGGTAGAAAAATTATAAAAATACAGCGCGTAGCCGACGGGCTTGCCATCCGCTTCCGCAATCACCGTTTTTGCTTTTTCTTTGATGAACAGCGATTCCATTAATGTTTCTTCGGTTGCCGTCACTTTATCGAGCAGATTTTCATAAACAGCCAGCTCTTTGATGAAATCCAAGATCAATTTTGTATCTTCCTTTACAGCCTGACGTATCGTTAGGGCGGTGATTTGATTATTCATGCGTGACATCCTTATTTTGAATTTGCATTTGCAAAAAATCCGAGACGATCTTATTAAAAATTTCGGGTTTCTTCTGTGCCGCAAAATGGTCGGCATCGGGAATGATGAGCAAAGATGATTTTGGCAGGGCGGATGCGATCAGTTCGGTATGGCTGCGTTTAATCACATCATATTCCCCGGCGACCACCAAGGATCCGACCTTGACATTTTTCAATTTTGCAGGATCGATATGCGGATGTTTGATCATCAGCGCAAGGTAATCTTTTCTTTTTCGCATTTTATCGCTGAATACGGAAAGAATACTGCATACGGCATACCTGAAAAGATCGGATACGCGTTCTTTGAAATGGATGCCGGCAGGGAAAAGATTGGCTCCGTTGAGGATCAGGGATTTTATATACCGGGGATAGTTGAGCGCGAACGTTAAAGCGATGTTGCCGCCGTCGCTAAAGCCGAGGATATGGACCTGATGGATCTTTAAGCAGTCAAGAACCGATTTTACATCCCTTGCAAACAGATCAAAATCTAAAGGCAGATTTCCATCGGTCGACCGGCCGTGCGCGCGCGTGTCCACCGCGATTACGCAGTAAGACTTGACAAGCTCAAGTATCAGCACGTCAAAATAATGATGATCTTCGGCATTGCCGTGCAGCAAGAGCACATAGGGACCTTTCCCTTCAACTCGAGTATATAAAACAGCGCCTTCATTTTCAACCAATAATTCATCCATTTTTATAAATGCCTCCGTTTTGATATTTTATCACAAATTTTGCGTTTTGAGCAAATATCTTCATATTCTAAAGAAAAAGTAAAGATTACGTAAACTAATTTTAAATATTTTTAAATATTTTATATACAAATGAACCGATACAATTTAAAGTAAAATTTAAATTAAAACTCAATGAAAAAAAGATTAACTGCTTTTATATGTCAAAATAAGTGTGCTATACTAAAAAAAAGTGACTGCATGGAGGTGTTGTATGACTTCTTCCGATGAAACAGACCGAAACCTATGTGTCGGACAATATATCGATTCTTATCTTCCCGCCATTGACGGGGTCATCGTTACCGTTCAGAATTATGCCCGCTGGCTCAACATGGACCACTGCGAAAGTTACGTGGCAACGGCGGAAGGCCCTAAAGGCTACGAAGATACCGACCCGTTTAAAGTAATCCGGTATATGTCCATTCCCGTACCCAAACGCAGTCCCTACCGCTTCGGCGTGCCCATTATGGATTTAAGGTTTGTTTATGAACAGCATAGCCTTATGCCGGACCTTGTGCATACCCACAGCCCCTTTACGGCCGGCAGAGAAGCCCTGCGCATTGCCAGAAGCCGAAAGATCCCTCTGATCGCCAGTTTCCATTCCAAATATTACGATGATGTGCTGCAGGTGACCAACAGTAAATTTCTTGCGGATCATGCCGTTAAGATCATCGTCGATTTTTATAATTCGGCCGATTACGTGTGGACAGTCAATGAAGGCACCGCAAATACGCTTCGTGACTACGGATACAAAGGCAAGCTGGAATTGATGCCCAACGGAACGGATTTTTTATACCCCAAAAACATCAAAGCGTCGGTTGACGCCGTCAACGAGCGGTTTGAATATACGCAGCAGGATAAAGTCATCTTGTTTGTCGGGCAGCATGTTTTTCAAAAAAATCTGGTTTCACTGCTTGAAGCGGCTGCGCTTTACAGGCAAAAAAGCGGTGTATTCAAACTATTGATGGTCGGCGACGGCTATGCACGAAATGATTTGATCAAAAAAGCCGATGAACTTGGCTTGACCGATATTGTTACCTTTGCGGGAAATGAGTATGACCGTGAAAAACTTTCCGCCATCTATTTAAGAGCCGATCTTTTCGCCTTCCCGTCTGTGTACGACAATGCTCCTCTTGTTGTAAGGGAAGCGGCGATGGCAAAATGCCCGTCGGTTCTGGTTGCAAATTCAAACGCGGCTGAAAACGCCGAAGATAATGAGAATGCCTTCCTTTGTGAAAATACGGTAGAAAGCATTGCGGATGCCTTTATGCGAGCGATCAGCGATGACGCCAACAGACTGCGCGTAGGCGCAAATGCATCACTGAGTATCGCGCGGCCGTGGCGGCTTATCATGAAGGATGTTTACGCGCGCTATAAAGAAATCCACGAAGAGTTTAAACCGGCCCGCAGAGAATACATCCATTTTAATTTTAAATAAAAGATCCGGCTCATTCCGCTTATGCGGAATGTTTTTTATGCCCGATTACAAAGTATCCATTAATAATTTTTTTTTTTAGGTTTCTGCAAGCATAACGGTCCTATGTATTTTTCAAAATAAAATTTTATTTCAACCCGATTTTGTTTTGTTTTTT
>DAITPG010000191.1:0-5184 GCA_036833715.1 Eubacteriaceae bacterium
TCCAAAGAACACGATAGAAAAGGGATAGGATGCGCGACGAGCAAATTTAGCTCTTTGATCTCTTCTTTGTTGAATGCCCTCTTCGGTAGACATAAGAACTTTTTCTCGCTGTTCGTCTTCATTGACAATTTCATAGATGTGCACCTGTTCGATATGATTCTTTTTGAAAGCATCGACAACGTATTCCGAATGGGTCAACCTAGCTGAAAGTCGCGGATCAACAAAATGAATAAAAAATAAACGTTCTTTCAGGCTGATCAATAAAAGGTCATAATCCTTATCCCATGCAAATTTTGCGATACCTGAATACGGAATATTCATTTTTTTTCGGTATTGCTGATGATAAATGATGCCGTCCGGGGTGATCTCGATATACATGACAGCGGCACTGAAAGGAATAAATAAAAATAACAAACTTATAAATAATTCAACGCCCCAAAAATAGTTGCCTATTCCATCCATACACATACCAATTTGAAATACAAGGACGAAAAATGCACCAAACCAATAAAAACCCGGTATTTTCACGTAAGCGATATTTTTATTATTTTTCTTCCATCTTTGCCATATCATCAATGCCAGTATGGCGCAGAAATGAAAAATCAAGATAATAATAGTCATTTTACCCTCTCCCGCTTAATAGCCGAATTCATTACTTTTTCTTCTCGATCTTTCGTCTGTTCCCCTTCTCATCCATGATCACAACGCTTTCGACCGTCGAAATAAAGCCCCTGCGGAAGCCTTCGATATATTCCTCCCTCAGCTGCTTTTGCTCTTCCTTTTCCTCGGGCGTAAGTTCCTCCCCGCATTTGCATTTGCGCGCAAGCTCATTGATCCGTTCCATTTTGCTTTGTTCCATATAGTGCTCCATCGGTTTGCCGTACAAACCGTTTTCAGTCAAAATTATATCTCTATAATAAAAGAAAGAGCGGCAATATGCAATAGCGTGGCGCAAAAGAACGCTGGCGCGTTGGACATAAAAATCTATTTGCCGTTTTTGCGTACCATATGATTGCCGATCTCGTTAAGATGCAATAAAACAAACTGCTGCGCCGCGCGGTTGTAGAAATTCATGGCGTAAATTTCGCCGTCCTTTCCCTTTTTGTTTTCGGTCGTAATCCCCAGCTTAGCGCCTTTAGCGGAAACGCGGCGTACCGCCTTGCCCTCGGCATCGGTCTTTTCTTCCAGATACCCTTCCTTTACAAGCCAGCCCGTCACCCTTCCCGCGGGCACCGAGCGACCGCCCGCTTCCTCGATCTTTTTTAAAAATTCACGGATGGCAACGGGCTTGTCGGACAATGCCCGGCTGGGGTCCTTATCAATAACGGGCGCGCAGCCGCCGATCTCCCCGCCGTTTTGGATCACCTTCTCCAATAGGCCCGACACATATGAAAAGCACTTGCACATCCTATCCCCGCCGATCTCCTTTAGATTTTTATTGGAAATGGGATCGATGCCCGCCGCCAGCTGATCCATATAATATTTCGCTCGTTTCGCTTTCTCCATTTCGCTCATGATTTGCTCCTTTTTTACGGTTTTGAACAAATATTCGATAATGGCAAACATACTCCTTTAAAATTAGTGCAATATCGAATACTCTCATAAAGCGCTGCCGAATCCGAAAATACCAAAAACGAGGCGGATTATTAGGCGATTACAGCGGATTGGTAAGCCTTGAAAAGAAACATTGAATTTATCGGTGCGGCGCTGCAGCTAAACTAAGCGGGCAAAAACAGCTTATAAATAATCTGGAACAGCGTTGACTTCGCATGATTTGCGGTTGAGGCTTTTCAGCTGACTATGGTTAATTAAGATAAAATATGGTAAAATAAAACCATCGATAGGAGAGACTATGAAACTTCAAACCAAACAAAAGATCAGGCATACGGCGGTGGTCATCTTTGACTTTTTGATGGTTACCGTAGGCTGCGTGATTATGGCATTGTCCTTTAATTCCTTTTGCATACCCAACCAGATCGCGCCGGGCGGCTTTTCGGGTCTTGCGGCAGTCATCTATTATATCACGGGCTTTCCCGTAGGCATAAGCACCTTTGCGCTGTGCGTGCCGCTGTTTATCGTATTGCTCAAAGACTTGGGGATCAAAACCTTTATTAAAACGCTGTACGGCACCGCGATGTTTTCGCTTGCGGTCGATCTTTTGGCATTTGTTCCGCCCGTGGTCGACGATATCTTTCTGGCTTCGGTCTTCGGCGGCATCGGCTTGGGCTTCGGCATCGGCATCGTTTTTAAATTTAAGGGAACGACGGGCGGCACCGATCTTCTGGCCATGCTCATGCATAAAAAATTCAGCACCATTTCCATCGGCACCTGGCTGCTCATCATCGATTTCTGCGTGGTGGCCATAGCGGGCATCGTGCTCGGCAAGATAGAGATCGCGCTGTATTCGGTCATCACCATCTACACCAGCATGAAAATGATCGACTTAATGCAGGACGGCATCAATTACTTAAAGGCGTTTTATATATTTTCGGAGCATCCGCAGCAGATCAAAAACGCAATATTCGAACGGCTCGACCGCGGCGTCACCTTTCTGAAATCGGAGGGCGGCTTTACCGGAGAACCTCGGGATATTTTGCTGTGCGTCGTCAAACGACAGCAGATCAGCGAACTCAAGGACATCATCCGGGAAACCGACCCGAAGGCTTTTGTGATTTTGGCCGATGTTCATGAGGTGCTGGGCGAGGGCTTTGGAGATAAAAAATAGGCGCGGATGTGCCTGCATATTATAATGTTAAGCAAACAGATAAGATTAACTGATTATATATTCATATCAGTCCGAATTAATTAGTTTAGTTAAAACATCACTTAAAAATCGCTTATAATCTGATTTTTCAATTTACTTTTTCCCCGTAAAATTGTATAATAATAAATCAGACGGTCGACAAAGCCGCATCATGCAAGCCGAACAATAATCCGGAAGTGATGCTGCATAAAGATTCATACGATTGCCGCATATGCGAAAAAATACACGAAAGAATGAATATTTATGCATAGCGATAAGCAGAATTCGCTTTCTATAAAGCGGAAATTGCATTATGGTTTTTTGAGCAGACCGATCGATCTTTCATATTATGCATAAAAAAGGAGGTAACAAATGAAGGAATTTAAGAGGATCCTTATAGCCAACCGCGGCGAGATCGCCATCCGCGTGATCAGAGCCGTGCAGGAACTCGGCATGAAAGCCGTAAGCGTGTACTGCGAAGAAGATAAGCTTTCCCTTTTCAGAAGCAAAGCGGATGAAGCCTATATGATCAAAAGCATCAAAACGCCGACGGATTCCTATTTAAATATAGAAGCGATCATTGATATCGCGCTGTCGCGCAAGATTGACGCCATTCATCCGGGCTACGGGTTTTTGGCGGAAAACCACACGTTTGCGAAGGTTTGCAACGACGCGGGCATCAAATTCATCGGTCCCACGCCCGAAGTGATCGATCTGTTGGGCAACAAGGTCAACGCAAAGATCGCCGCTGTTGAGGCGGGCGTTCCCGTGATCGAAGGAGCAAAGATCACCAACGCGCAGGATGCGCTGGCGATTTCCGAAAAGATCGGCTATCCCGTGATGATCAAAGCGGCGGCTGGCGGCGGCGGCAGAGGCATGCGCGTATGCGAACGCGCGGCTGATATGCCCGAGCTTTACGAAGCGGCGGTCAGGGAAGCGCTCAAGGCTTTCGGAGACGGCGAAGTATTCATCGAAAAATACATAGCCTCACCCCGCCATGTGGAAGTGCAGATCCTGGGCGATGAGCATGGAAACATCGTTCATTTGTATGAGCGTGACTGCTCCATCCAAAGAAGACACCAAAAAGTCATCGAGTTTAGCCCCTGCATGTCCATCAGTGAAGAAACCAGAGAAAAAATCTGCGGCGACGCGCTCAAGCTGGCAAAGCATGTGGGCTACACCAACGCGGGCACGGTGGAATTCTTGCTGGACAACAAAGACAATCACTATTTCATCGAAGTGAATCCGCGCATCCAGGTGGAGCATACGGTAACGGAGCTGGTCTGCGGCATCGACCTTGTGCAGTCCCAGATACTCATCGCGCAGGGCATGATGCTTTCCGATCCCGAGATCGGCATCCGTTCGCAAAGCGACATCACGTTCCGCGGCGCGGCCATCGAATGCCGCATCACAACGGAAAACGTGATGAATAACTTTATGCCGGATACGGGCAAGATCGAGGTTTACAAGACCGGTTCGGGCCCGGGCGTGCGTCTGGACGGCGGCAACGGCTTTACCGGCGCCGTGATCTCCCCTTATTTCGACAGCCTGCTGGTGAAAACGACTACGTACGACCGTTCCTTCGACAAGGCGCGCAGAAAAATGATCCGCGCGATGAAGGAGCATGTCATCGAGGGCGTAAAAACCAACAAGGACTTTCTCATCAACGTGCTTGAACACGATGTGTTCAAGCAGGGACGCTGCGACACCACGTTTATCGACAAGCATCCCGAACTGTTCAATCTCAAGCTGTTTGACGACAGAGAATATAAGCTCCTTAAATTTATAGCGGAAAAAAGCCTGCCGACCTCCAAAAGCGGCAAGCCCGTGTTTGAGATCACCAAAGCGGATTCCGTCGCATCCCTGCCCCGTCCCGAAGGCACCAAGCAGATATTTGACAGGCTGGGCGCGCAGGGCATCATCGACCATATCAAAAGCAAAAAAGAGCTGCTGTTTATGGACACCACCATGCGCGACGCGCATCAGTCCCTGTCCGCAACCAGAATGCGCACGGTGGATATGGTGGAAATAGCCGAAACCATCAGCAAGTATGAATCTGAGCTGTACGCGCTTGAAATGTGGGGCGGCGCAACGTTTGACACCGCGTACCGATTCTTAAAGGAATCCCCTTGGACCAGGCTGAAGCTGCTGCGCGAAAAGATACCCAACATCATGTTCCAAATGCTGCTGCGTTCTTCCAATGCCGTAGGCTACACCAACTATCCCGATAACCTGATCCGCGAATTTATCAAATGCTCAGCCGAAAGCGGCATCGATGCGTTCCGCATTTTTGACTCGCTCAACTGGCTTGAGCAGATCAAGGTTTCCTGCGAAGAGGTGCTCAAGCAGGGCAAGATCGCCGAAGTAGCCATCTGCTACACGGGCGATATCCTGGATAAATCCAAGACGAAATACACACTTGATTATTATCTGAAAAAAGC
>DAITPG010000192.1:0-5180 GCA_036833715.1 Eubacteriaceae bacterium
GGCCGAGATCCTGCTTGGTTTTACCCTCGTCCTTCATGATCTTGTCAACGACCTTGACTTCGGTCGCTATGCTGGCATGGTCTTCTCCGGGCAGCCACAGCGCGCTGTACCCCTGCATTCTTTTGTAACGAATGAGGATATCCTGCAGCGTGCCATCGAAAGCGTGGCCGAGATGCAGCTGACCTGTAATGTTCGGCGGCGGCATAACGATGGTGTAGGCTTCGCCCTCCGGATTGATTTCGGGTTTAAAATAACCGCCGTTTTCCCACATTTCGTAGATGCGGGGTTCAACGATGCTTGGATCGTAAATTTTATCGAGTTCTTTCATAAGTCTGCCTTTCTGTATAAGCTTGCTGAAATCGGGCTTTTCAGACAAGCTTTTCATTGTGTTTTTTCCATCATTAATATTTAAAAACTGACTGTGACTGCGTCTGTCACGCTTCGGGGTATTTTAATGCGATTGATTTTTGACATATCAGCCACCTCCGTTTATTCGATTTTTTACCGCTCCATCTGAATCGGAACTGTTTTTGTTTTTATATAAAAAAAGCCCGAATCGTTACGGGACGGCGTAAACCGCGGTACCACCCGTTTTAATTCGTGGCGAATTCACTCTTTCGGCTTAACGGACCGTTCCGCCGGCTTTACCGGTGCTCCAAAGCGACGTTCGGCAATTCTTCCTCAAGAGCTTTCACCTGCCGCTCTCTCTCTGAAAGGGAATGAGTTTGCCTACTCCTCTTTATCTGCGCATTGCTTTATAATAGCATTATCGTTTTAGATGGTTCAAATTATACAGAAACACAGCAGCTTTGTCAAGGATGCGAAATCGATAATTACCAAAGCCCTTATTTTTATTTGACGGTATTTTATGGAAGTGTTATAATATGTCCGTATATTGAATATGCCAATATTTATTCTAATGAATTTAAGAAATACAACGGGTAGGGATTATGAAAAAAACAAAAGTTATCGGATTGATTTTGGGGATCGTTTTATTTCTGTTTGGTTTTCTCGGCTTTTTTTCTGCTTTTGCTACCAGCGTCAAAACCGTTCAGGAGACTTTTGAAAAGGCCAGACCGATAAACGAAAAAAATGGATTGGCTGTTGATTCTGAAGGGAATTTTTATGTAGGAGATGCTCAGGGCAGTTATATTCAGGTATTTGATAAGACCGGCAAATTTAAATACGGCTTTACCTTTGAAACGGGCGGATCAGGGTGGTTTGCTTTTGGGATTGATGAAAATAATGTTCTGCATATCGTAACAGCCAGAACGGAGAGCCATCTGCAATTTTCAAACGGCCTTTTGATTGCCGGTGAAAAAATCACTTACGAGCAACGAAAGACCCTTGAGGAAAAGTATAACATGTCCGACGGAAACTATTTTGAATCCGAACAATACAGTTATTATTTGGTATCCGAAATGGTGCGTATAGCAGAACTTTCTTCTGATGTAACCTCTAAAAGTGGTTCTAAAAGCTTCCGTATGGCCTTTTTCAATAATCTCATACTGGCTCATCGCAGCTGTCGGAATGGGTTTATTCTTATGGAGTTTCGGTTGGAAATTGATGAAATCATTAACCAGCTAACTTAAGTGTAATAAAGTTAAAGGAGTAATCGATGAAAGAGAACGCAAGACAGATCGGAATTATAGGAACCGGCATGATCGGTACAAGCATGGCGGTATTATGCACGGGACACGGCTTTAAAGCCGTTGTATTTGCAAGAAGCGAGCAATCCGCCCAAAAATGCCGCGACAATTATGAACTGACCTTTAAACAGCTGGTCAAACAGGGACTGGCTAGCGAACAGCAGGTGGATATCTGCCGTACCTATTTGCAGATCACGCAGGATTACGCCGATATGCGCGGTGTCGAAGCCGTCTTTGAATGTATCAAAGAAGACGCAAACGACAAGCACGAAGCGTACCGCATGGTGGAAGAAAACTGCCCCGACGTAAAAGCCATCTGCTCCGTAAGCTCATCCATCGTGCCCGATGTGCTGATTGAAGGCATGGGCAAATACGCCGACAGGATCATCGTGACGCATCCGTTCAATCCCGCACATATGGTGCCTTACTTTGAGTGCTGCGGTTCGGCAAAGACCGCCGACGGCGTGATGGAATACGCTCTGACACTTCTGGAAGAGCTGGACAGAAAACCCGTGGCCCTCAACCGTCCCGCGCCGGGCTTCATCGGCAACCGCCTTCAGTTTGCTCTGTGGCGCGAAGCGCTCCATATCGTGGAAAGCGGCATCGCCGATCCAAGAGCGGTCGATACCTGCCTGATGTACAGCTTTTGCCCACGGTATACGTCCATCGGCATGTTTGAGCACTTCGACAACGGCGGACTTGAACTTAATTACGCCGTTAGCAAAAATCTGTTTCCCGATTTAAGCAGCGCAGCCACGGTATCGCATTTGATCACCGACAAAATCGAAGCGGGCAATCTGGGACAAAAAACGGGCGAAGGCTTTTACGACTGGAGGGATGTTGACATGGTCGCCTATCGCGAACGGGTCAACGCGCCGTACTGGCATTTCTGCAAGTGGAATTTGCCTAAAGAATAAAACGCAGGCTGCCATCCAAGCTGCTTATGCCATACCGAGAAGCTTGAGACGGCTTTGCTTTTAATTGAAAAAATGAGTCCAAATAAGCTTAAATAATATGGAGGGAAAGAACCAGCGTAAAATAAAGGCGTTATATTGATCCCGGACATTTACGGGCTGGTATCTTGGTTTTGATCGCTGTTGTTTTCTTTCTGCTTTCCGCATTGGCCGGTTCCAGCGAAATGTTGGGCAACGCAGTGCTTTTTGCATCCGCTCAAATCGCTATGGTTGCCGTACTGGTCAGCCCATGGCTTTGTGGCTGATGATCGGAAAAAGCCGTGTTGCGGCGCTGATCCTGCAGATCTATCAAATCATCGTTATTGTTTTGCGCTTTATCAATAACCGATTTACGCCCGCATCCCTTGTGTTTTCTATTCTTGTTTTAGGAATTTATCTGCCGGATGTTTTGGGTACATTCGAATTCAGGAAAAATTATCAAAACTACTTATTTGCCAGTAACAAACCTTATTGATACTGTTTTAAAACCGGCAAAACGCCGGTTTTTTTTTGATGCTGCCGTCTGTCGATTCTCAATATAAGTAAACGACAACAAATAAATAGATATTATTTTTAAAAACAGTTGAAAAACGTTATCATATATTATAAAATAGAATCATTATAAAGTAATAACCGTTTTAATTTGAGACTGCAGCGATAAACGGCTTTATAACAGCCCATGTCGTTCACTCTCCTCCATCAGATCATACAGACAAAATACCGAAAGGAAGAAAGTTATGACCTTAGAAATGAGATGCGGAAACTGCCACGGAAGATGCCGCATGACTGTGACACTGAATGAAAAAAATCAATTTGCTTCCGCAACGGGAAACGCCTGCAGCAACGGAGCCAGATACGCCAAAGAAGAGATCGATAATCCCTATAGAGTGTTTACCGCTCTTGTTAAAATAGAAGGCGGCGCCGAAAATGTCGCCAGTGTGAAATCCAGCCTGCCCGTGCCGAAAGAGCTGCTTTCGGCTATGGAAGAATTTTTAAAACCCGTTCGGATGTCCGCGCCTGTCGCATACGGCGACACTGTCCTTGCAAATATTTTAAACACGGGTGCCGACATCATTATCACCAGAGCCGTTCCTGCGCAGGCGATTGCCGCTTACGCTTGAATGATATACAAATCACCCCATTTTCCCCCATTAAACAGCCCCCGCACAGGGCTGTTTTTAAGTTTTACGGATATGCGATCCTTTAATTGTTAAGTCTAAAAAATTTTTCATTGAAAAAAAATCCCGAAAAGCGTAAAATAAAGGGTATCAAAACTGCCGTTCCACCGGCAGATTTCCCGGGCAATATACGGAGGGACTGAATGTACGACATTCTCATCATCGGCGCAGGTTGCGTCGGCGCGGCACTGGCGCGCGAACTTTCCAAATACCAGCTCCATATCGCTGTGATCGACAAGGAAAATGATGTTTCCTGCGGCGCTTCCAAGGCCAACAGCGGCATCGTGCACGGCGGATATGACGCCAAGCAAGGCACGCTGAAAGCCAAACTATCCAAAAAAGGCAATGAGTCCTTCCGTACTCTGTCCAAAGAATTGAACTTTGAATTTAAGATGTGCGGTTCGTATGTGCTGGCTTTTGACGAAGAGGATGAAGCTACCATCCGAAAACTTTATGAAAACGGCGTCAAAAACGGGATCGAAGGTCTTGAGATCGTTGGGCGGGAGCATATCAGCGCCCGCGAACGATATGTCAATCCGTCTGTAAAATCCGCTTTATATTGCGCGACCGCGGGCATCGTAAGCCCGTACGAATATACGATCGCGCTTATGGAAAACGCCGTTGATAACGGCGTGAAGCTGTTTTTAAACACCGAGGCGCTCGATATCAAAAAAACGGGCGAAGTATTTTATATAAGAACCAACAAAGGAGCGCTGCAAGCCAAATATGTGATTAATGCAGCCGGTATTAATGCGGACAAGATATCCGCGATGGCTGCCAAAACCGATTTTAAAATTGTCCCCCGCAGAGGAGAATACATGCTGTTTGACAAAACGGAGGGCGGGAAAGCGCGTTCCGTATTATTTCAAACACCCAAGCAGGGCAGTAAAGGCGTGCTTGTGACGCCAACCGTGCACCATAATCTGCTCATCGGACCCAGCGCCGATTTCATTGAGAGCAAATTCGATACCTCGACAACGGCGCAGGTTTTGTCTTCCGTATTAAAAACTGCGTCGTTGAGCGTGCCCACTTTTGACAGAAGCAAAATCATTACACAGTTTTCGGGATTGCGCGCTTCTGCGGACGGCGGCGATTTCATCATCGGAGAAACGGAAACGCCCAATTTCATCAATGCCGCGGGCATCGATTCTCCCGGTCTAACGACCTCGTATGCTATTGCCGAGATGATACGCGACATCCTTGCGAAAAAAACAGAGCTTAAGATGAGCGCGGAATTTAACCCCTATCGAATTCCGATCGTATCTTCAAAAGATCTCTCGTATTCCGAGCTAAACGCGCTGATCAAAGCCGAACCGGCCTACGGAACGATAGTCTGCCGCTGTGAGCAGATCACTGAAGGGGAGATCATCGCTGCATTGCGGCGGAGTGTACCCGCACTT